>CAZWBN010000247.1:0-2885 GCA_964632095.1 uncultured Clostridia bacterium
ATTGATTTTCACTCTTTTAATAATATAAGAAAATAAAAATTAGTCAATATTAAACCCTAAATTGCCATTAGAAAATATTACTTGAAAAGAAACCCTCCGCAGCATAAGACTTTTTACACCTCGGGGGTGTTAATCACGAGGATTTTCAAATGATGGAAAATAGTTATTTTAGAGATAAGTAAAGAATAACTTTTATGGAAACTTTGATAAAACTAAAAAGTAAAATCTAAAAGTGAAAAACCACAACTTAAAATTAAAAATTTATTTTAAAATTCTATCGGCAATTTTGGGTTTATTTATTTGACTTCAAAGTTTTCTTTTTATACTATAATTTTGCAAATTTCAGAAATGCGGGTAAAGAAATCTTTCCTGAAAATTTTCATTATACTTTTTTACTTATTCTTCTTATTTACATGGTTTAAGAATAATTTCAATCTTGTAAGGAATTTTGAACTTCCTTTATATATTCCATTTATAGGGCTAGTCGTATTAATAATGATGGTGATTTTACTTAATTTAAAAAAATTTAATTTAAAAAAATTTCTGGAAATAAGAAATACTAAGGTTTTTGCAATTATATCTCTGATAATTCTTCTCGCTATATTATTTAGAATTCCATTTTTTGTGTATGATTTTAGCTTAATAAATAGTGATGATGCTGTAATGATTCTTATGGGGAAACATATATCAGAAGGCAAGACACCACCTGTAAGCTTTTATGGACAGCATAGATTAGGGTCTTTATTAGCTCATTTTTATGCTTTAATGTTTAAATTATTTGGTTATTCTATTCTCGTGGCAAAATTGTCGTCTTTATTTTTTTATTTGGGCTTTATATTGATTCAATTTTTATTAATTCAAAGAATAACCGATAAGGAACTTGCTGTTTTTGGATGTATTTTTCTTTCTTTACCCATAGGTGATTTGATAAAGATTAGTTTAGACTCAGCTGCTGGTTTTTCTTTAATGTTATTTTTAGGGAGTTTAATAATTTACATAACTTATTTAATTTATTTTAAAAATAAACTGAATCTACTTCCCACGCTTGGTTTTTTAATGGGGCTTTCCTTTTGGTCTCATCAAATAAACATTTTTTTTATAATAACTTCTTTAATTTTCCTTTTTTTAAAATTCAGATTTATTAATATTAAAAAATATTTATTAACTGCTATGTATTTTGCATTGGGATGTTTTCCTTTAATTCTTTATGAAATCTTTACAAATTTTGCCACATTTTCAATTATCTTTTCTGGAGAAAAATTTGCACTTAACTGGATAAAATTTGAATGGTTTTTTAAAAAACTTGGTTATCTTATTTTCCTTAATTCTGAATTTGAATTCTTGAGCGTTATTTTATTAGTCTTAAGTTTTATGTTTATTGCCATTTATTCAATTAAAAACAAAAATTTCCTTCCTTTAAATTTCTATTCAGTTTTTTTATTAGTATTTTTGATCATTTATTTTTCTTCTTCATATAGTAATAAGTTATTGATAAGATATTTGTACCCTTTATATTTTGCTTTTCCATTGTTTATTTTTTTACCCTCGTGTTTTATTAGAAAGAAATTGTTTAGATACTTAACATGTGTTTTAATTCTAGTAATTGTTTTAATTCCAACTAACATTCATTTCTACAAAAATCAGATAAAAATAGCAAAAACAGAAAATATTCAATTAAAGGAAATAATGAATTTTATCAAAAAAACAGGCGAAAAATACTGGCTTAGTGACTATTGGGGAGCTTATTTATTAACATGCTTAGCGGAAGAGAAAATTATTGTAGTTTCTTATTCTGTCAAGAGGTATTTTCCATATCAATTAGAATATTATAATAATCGCAAAAAATCCAATTTTTTATTCATATTTGATAATTCAACAAGGCTCAATAAAATAAGAAAATATAATGCTATTATACTTCAAAAATTCTTAAAAAAAGCAGATATTAGATTTAAGAAAAAGAAATTTGATAAAGCATTATTAATTTATTCAATAAAATATCCCATTTCTCCAAGAGTAATGATAAGCCCTCTTCCTCCAAAACTACCCGAGTTAATTCCAGAAAAAATAATAGAGCTAAAGAATAGTTTAAAAATAATTTTTCGAATAAAGAATTCTACTAAAATAAAAGGTTTCAGAGCAAATTTGAGTATTCCTCGAAAATATCATATGTGTTTGCCCATTACATATAATGAAAAAAGAATAGAATTCGATATTCCTTTTAAGTTAAAAAATAATGAAAAAATTTTTTATTATTTAGACCTATATGGAGTTCCTTTTAAAGGAAGTGTGAGAGAAGTTAAATTAACTAATATTAAGGTAGAATCAGGGGCCCAAAAAAACAATATTTTTCCTCTCAGAGGTCTGACACCCGTAACCTTTCAGGGAAAGAGAGTATATTTTTGTGCTAAAAGAACAGATTTAATTATATATAATGATTTTTCAAAAATCATTTTAAAAATTTACTCTCCTTTTAATTTTTCTTCTATTTTTTGGTACGGGAATTATAATCAACAGTTTTTAGTTTATATTAATAAACGATTTATAGGAAAATTTGTTTTAAAAGATGAATTGAACAAGATAGAAATTAATTTAAAAGAACCATGCAAAAAACTCTTCACAATTGTAACATTGAAATTTAAGTATGTTTTACCATTTAATTACGAAAATCTCTATTGGTGTGAAGGCTCAGCTTTAATAATATTTGATATTAAATTCCTAAGGGAAAATTTTTCTCAGAAGAGTCTCTTCCGAGATTAGACTCCTACATAAAAAGTTTTCTATAGAGGAAGTTTGAAAGTCTATTAATATAATATATAATTTTAAATCAGAGGGATAATAATGATTTCTTAAGAATTTCTGCAGCTTTCTCCATAGTATTAGGAGGT
>CAZWBN010000248.1:0-2876 GCA_964632095.1 uncultured Clostridia bacterium
AACATATATCATCTCCTCTACTTTAATAAGTCGGAAATTTTAAAAATTTTATTGGATTTTTTTGAAAAAAATTAAATCAAATTATTGGATTTACTCCTTAATTTTCAAGAAAAACGATTAGGTTTATCTCCCATAAATAATTTCTTTTATACTTAATTGGATTTCTCTTTTACTACTATATTCCATTAAAGCTTGCCAGCGTTTTTGCAATTTGCAAAGGTTCTGAAAAGGATCGAATTTGGGCATAGCATCAGTTTTTGCGAGGATAATATTATTTAATGCTTCTCTACTACTTTCTTTATCGTCATTTGATAAATATTCAAGGGCAAGCATCTCACAAGACTTATATATTTTCTCATCTAAGTCATGTTTCAAAAAACAGCCTGGATAAGGGTCTAAATCCTCTGGATAAACCATTTTCATTCCTCTTTCTTTTTTTTGATTTGCAATTTTCGCACGCTCATATACGAAACGGTAAATATCTTCTCGTAACTGTCTCCATATAGGATGGGCTTTTGGTGGCGGAAGATGCTTAATAGATAATTGGTTATCTAAGAAGAAATTAAATCCGAACATTTTAGCATTTATTAAAAAGTCTATATCCTCTCCTCTTGGAACAAAGGGGTCAAAAGGTACTCCAGTAAAGAGACTGCGATGAATAACCATGTTACCACCAAACACAAAAGGGGTCTCCTTTAACCTCGGTTCAGTTCCTATGATTTTATCAAAGGCTTCATTCATTTTCTCATATTGATCCCAATATTTCATCCAGGGACGAAATGGTTTTTTAATGTGATAATCACCATCTGGTTGGAGGTAATATCCCGCTATTGCGTTGACAGTTTTTCCTCTAATTTTTTTACCTATAAATTCTTTTGCTTTCGACATGAATTTCGGGTCTTCAAACACTTCGTCATCATCAATAAGTACTGCTGCTTCTGAATCCAAAACATGTGGAATAAACATGCATAGATTTCTAACATTAGAATATCCACGTAGTTGAAGAAGGTCAATATACTCCTCTTTTCCCTCTCTACGCAACAGGTTGTGTATCCTTTCGAGATGAGAGTGTCCGAATAGCAATACTTCTATCTCAGTACTGGAAGATTTTATGATATTGGCAACTTTCTCTTCAACTTGCTTCTCAATATCTTTAGCAGTTGCTACTGCAAGTATCACCAGTTGAAAATCTTTATCCTCTAATATGTCCATACTCTGAATTGCTCTGAATAAGGTGCCTTCTTTATCTAAAGGAGTTGGATGGTCATATACGGCATCTCCCTCTTTCCAACCAACATCACTTTCTCTTGCCCAATACGATGGAATTACCATTGTAACTCTCATATCGTAATTTCCTCCTTTTTTCTTATTTTCTTATATTAAGCATCTACTCCATCAATACCAATATCTACTTTTGGCAGTTTTTTAATTATCTCCGGAAAGAAGTCCTCTTTTGACATTTTAAATCCTCCTTTTCCTAATCCAAATGCGTATAATTCGTTCATATGAGAATCTGTTCACATATTTTTCTAAGAACTTTGTATAATATCTTCTTGCTAAACCATTGTTATCTATCTTATTCACAAATAATTCATCTAAAGGGCTTTTTATATATGATAAATTTCTTATGTTTATATGAATATGAATCTCAATCATTTTGAACTTTCAAAACCAACTGATTCTTTCGCATATAAAAAAAATTCATCGCGCTTTCTTGCACATAATATATAAATATAAAATCAAAAAATCAACCCAGTGGATTATTACATTTAAATTGATTTATTTTTGTAATTTGGACTTTGAACTTTGAAATTTAAATATCATCTCCTCCATTATAATAAGTCGGCAATTTTAAAAATTTTATTGGGTTTTTTTTGAAATTATAAATTTAGAAATTCAAATTATGTTACACTTTATCACTTTTGTACCTCTATGCCTTTTTTATTTTGAAATTTGGGCTTTGGATTTTGAAATTTGGATTTTTATTTTTGAGCTAATTAGATTGTTATCAAATATCTAATTTTCTCTAAGTTCTTTTTAATTCATCTTCTTTTAAACTCATCTTAGCAAATATAAATTTCTTTACCCTTTTAGCTATTTCAAAAGACTCCTTCGCTTCTTTAAGAGAAGGAGTATAAAACTCTTCAGGATACCTAACTTCTATTGCATAATCAGAAAGATTTCCAACATCCAACATTTCAAAGTCCTTATCCTTAGTAGAACATAATTTTAGAAGAAACTCTAAATTATGAGTTTTCCCGAAGTCTACACCTTTTAAAACAAGATAAGCCTTTAGTATTTTTTCTACAAATTGCTGAGAATGGAAGCAGACCGAACTTGTAACAATTTCATCCTCTGGTAATTTAAATTCATTTTCAACTGTTCTATAGTCTTCGAGCGCCTTAATAACCCATTTTCTCACTTTCTCATCAATCATATCTTAATTCCTTCTTTTAACGCCTGTCTGGTTATACTCCCTATGAAATTTTTATAATACTCTATCTCACTTTCCGATTTTATTATAATATCACAAGGAATAAATGACTCAGCGAGCCTTACTCTAATTTCTTTTGCTATTTTCCTTTTTTTAGGAAAGGACAAATCCTCCTTTACAATAATTAGAAAATCCCAATCACTATACTTGTTCTCATTTCCTTTTGCCCTAGAACCAAAAAGAATAAGAGCCTTTAGATTTACTCTAAATTCTTTAAGTACCTCTTTAATAATTTTTTTAATTTTATTTCTCATTTTTTATTATTAGATTAAATCTTCTACTTTTCAGCTAACTGCTCAAGAGTTAGTTCAATTGAAACACTCATTTTCTGCCTCCTGCTAAGGATATTATTGATTTTTTCCATTATAATTGTCAAGGTTAT
>CAZWBN010000249.1:0-2864 GCA_964632095.1 uncultured Clostridia bacterium
AAAAAGAGAAAAATTTAAAGTTTATAAACATGACCCAGAAAATCCAGAAAGCCTATCTAACAATTTTGTCCTTTCAATATACGAGGATAGTTCCGAAACTCTCTGGATAGGAACTTATGGAGGAGGTTTAAATAAATTTGATAAAGAAAAGGAGGTTTTCAAGCATTATACAACATTAGACGGTTTACCAAACAATACTGTTTATGGAATCCTCGAAGATAGCCAGGGAAATTTGTGGTTGAGCACAAACAACGGTTTGTCAAAATTCAATCCTAAAAAAGAAACTTTTAGAAATTATAATGTAGAAGATGGATTACAAGAAAATGAATTTAATTCAGGAGCATATTTTAAAAATAAAAAAGGAGAAATGTTCTTCGGAGGAGTTAATGGTTTTAATGCTTTTTATCCAAGCGAAGTAATCGATAACCCATATATACCAGAAATAGCAATTGTTGGTCTCAAATTATTAAATGAACCTGTCCTTCCAGGAAGAAAATTTAAAGACCATATTATACTTAAAAAATCTATTTCTGAAACAAAGGAAATAATACTTCCATATAGTGTCCAACTATTAACCATTGAATTCTCAGCTCTGCATTTTGCATCACCAAAGAAAAATCAATATGCATATAAAATGGAAGGATTGGACAAAGAATGGAACTATGTGGGAAACCAGAATTTTGCAACATATACAAATCTTTCCCCAGGAGAATATATTTTTAAAGTAAAAGCTTCAAATAATGATGGGGTCTGGAATGAAGAAGGTATATCTTTAAAAATAAAAGTTCTTCCTCCCTTTTGGATGACATGGTGGTTTAGGAGTTTGTTAATATGCATAATTATAGGTCTTATAATTCTTGGATACTGGATTAAAACTAAGGCGATAAGAAGAAGAGCTCAATTATTGGAAAAAGAGATTGAGAAAAGAACTCTTCAATTAAAACAAATAAATACTGAAATCAAAAGAGCATATTCTATTCTCCAAATGCTCATTGAACAGTTTCCTCATGGAATAGCTTTTATGAATTCTAAGGGAAAAATTATTTTCACAAATCCTCGAGGTAAAGAATATTTAAACCTCCTGGGAAAATTTGACAAAGAAGGAAACCTTACCCATTTCTACAATTACTCAATCGGAGAATTAAAAGAAGAATTAAAGAAAGGAAAATTAAGAATTGAATTAGAAAAACCTTCCAAAAAGACATTCGAACTTACAATCTCAGAAATATTATTAGGTTCAGAAAAAAAAGGAATTCTTATCGTGATCAGGGATATAACAGAAGATTTAACAAGAGAAGCAATCCAAAGACAGCAAGAGAGATTGGCTTCTATTGGTGAACTTGCAGCTGGAATTGCTCATGATTTTAATAATATTTTAACCACAATACTCGGAAACTGCGAATTTATTCAATTTAGCACAGAACTTCCAGGAGAGGTAAAGAAAAGAGTGAAAACAATAATGGAACAAGGAGAAAGAGCTTCAAAACTTGTAAAACAGATTCTTGACTTTAGTAGAAAATCTTATACCGAGAAAAAACTAATTAATCTTTTAACTTATCTTAAAGAAACTTTAAAATTACTCGAAAGAACAATCCCTGAAAACATTAAAATTGAATTTGATTATTTCCCTGGCGAGTATTGGACCATGATAGATATCGTTCAATTCCAACAGGTTATAACAAACATTGCAGTAAATAGCAGGGATGCTATGCCAGATGGTGGTGTATTTGAAATCGAGTTATCGAAAAAATATTTCAAATTTAACGAAAAGCCCTTCCCAGAAATGGAAGCCGGAGAATGGATAGTCTTACAATTTAAAGATACAGGAATTGGAATCCCTAAGGAAAATTTATCCCGGATTTTTGAACCATTTTTTACAACAAAGGCACCCGGAAAAGGAACAGGACTCGGTCTATCTCAGGTTTATGGTATTGTTAAACAGCATAATGGACATATAAAAGTTGAAAGTGAAGTTGGGAAAGGAACTACATTAACAATTTATCTACCTTCTTATAAATTATCCGATAAAACAGAAATCAAGGAAAGAAAGGAGAAAAAATTAATTAATGGAAAAGGAGAAAAGATACTGGTTGTAGAGGACGATGAATCAATTCTTAGATTAATGAAGGCAATCCTTAAAAAATTAAAATACGAACCTCTAACAGCTTCAAATGGAAAAGAGGCTATCGATATTTATGAAAGGCATAAAAATGAGATATGTTTAATTATTTGTGATATGATAATGCCGGAGTTAACTGGAATTGAACTAATTAAGAATTTAAGAAAGATAAATTCTAAATTAAAAGTACTTCTTATCACCGGATATCCCCTTGGAAAAAATGAAATAAATTTTCTAAAACAAAATAAAATCATTTGGATTCAAAAGCCATTTAAAATTCAAGCATTTTCAAAAATAGTGCACAAAACCCTTGAAAATATAAATTAACCATTAGCCTTTTTCATTATCCATTCCATTAAATTTTATTTACATTTCACACTCTCGTATTGTATAATTTCTTGAGAAATTAATAGAGGGAATTAAAGAATGAGTATGCATTTGAAACAAAATTTTTTAGAATCTATTAATCCTGCCACAGGAGAAAAAATAGGCTCTGTACCAATTTCTTCTAACAAAGATGTTGAAAATTCTTATAAAAAGGCAGAAAAGACTTTTGAAATCTGGAAGAAAATTCCATTGGAAGAAAGAATAAAATTAATGAAAAAAGTAAAAAGAATAATTTTAGAAACAAAAGATGAAATAGCAGAACTCATTACCCTTGAAACCGGTAAACCTTTAATGGAATCATTCTCCAGTGATATATGTGCTACCATTGATGCTTTAACATATTATATTAAAAATACCA
>CAZWBN010000250.1:0-2860 GCA_964632095.1 uncultured Clostridia bacterium
TTTACCCTTGGCATTTTCTTCTCCTTTCATCTCATAATTGATATGGCAACATTTGTTTTATTCGAGCTTTATCAGATTGAGAAATTATACTCTTTTTCTCTAATCTTCTCTTCCTTTTACTCGATTTCTTCGCTAAAAGATGACTTCTATAAGCATGTTTACGCATTATTTTTCCTGTGGCTGTAACTTTAAATCTTTTCTTAGCTCCCTTATGTGTTTTTAGTTTGGGCATTTTTTCCTCCTGTTTTTATCGGACTTAACACCGTAGAGACAAAGAAGCTCTGATTTTTCGGTGGTGCTTCCACCACAGCAAGATCCTTTGTATCCTCTACCACTCGCTTTATGAAATCATGAGCGAGTTGAGGTTTTGTTCTTTCCCTTCCTCTTAGCATTACCGTTACTTTAACTTTATTCCCTTCCTCCAAAAATTCTCTAACATGACGGAGTTTAAAATCATAATCATGCTGACTTATCTTTAGCCTGAATTTTATCTCCTTTATCTGTATTTGCTTCTGATGTTTCTTGGCTTCCTGTGCTTTTTTCTGAAGCTCATACAAATATTTACCATAATCCATTATTCTACATACCGGCGGATTTGCATTTGGCGCAACTTCAACCAAATCCAAATCTCTATCTTCAGCAAGCAATAGTGCCTTTTCAATAGGAACTACGCCTATCTGCTTTTTATTCTCGTCAATTAATCTCACTTCCTTAGCCCTTATTTCTTCGTTTATTCTATGGGGTCTATTTCTTCTAATAAAAGGTTTTCTCCTAATCCCTATTCCTCCTCCTTAAATAATATATTCTAATGATTTATTTTTATCTAAATTTGTTACCATTTCAACAAATTTCTCAAGTTCCATCTTTCCTCTATCTCCTATAGTATGCACTCTTAAAGATATATTCCCTTCCTTTTCTTCTTTATCGCCAACAATAGCCATATAAGGAATCTTGTTTTTTTCAGCATCTCTTATTTTATAACTAATCTTTTCATTTCTCAAGTCAGTTTCACATCTTATTCCATATTTTTTTAGAAAAGTTTCAATTTTTAATGCATAATTATTAACTTTTTCTGTAATTGGAAGCACGATTACCTGAACAGGGGAAAGCCAAACAGGAAAATTCCCTTTGTAATGCTCAATTAAAATGCCAAAAAATCTTTCAAGGGAGCCTAAGATAGCTCTATGAATCATGAAAGGTCTATGTAATGTCCCATCTTTTCCTGTAAATGTCAAATTGAACCGAGCGGGTAAATTAAAATCAAGCTGAATTGTGGTGCATTGCCATGCCCTTCCTAATGCATCCTTAATTTTTATATCAATTTTAGGGCCATAAAAAACTCCTTCTCCAGGGTCAATTTTATAGTCGAGTTTCATCTCTTTCAAAGAATTCTCAAGAGCCTCCGTAGCCTTATCCCAATCTTTTAAATCACCCACAAATTTTTCTGGTCTTGTGGAGAGAAAAACTTCATATTCCTCAAATCCAAAAGTCTTCAAAATTTTCAAAGTAAGTTTAATTACATTTGTAATTTCTTCATCCAGTTGTTCTGAACTACAAAAAATATGGGCATCATCCTGTGTAAATCCTCTAACTCTTAAAAGACCATGAAGAACACCACTCCTTTCAAATCTGTAAACAGTTCCAAGCTCAGCCCATCGTAAAGGTAAATCACGATAACTTCTTTGTCTTGATTTATAAATCATTATATGAAAAGGGCAATTCATTGGCTTAATCTCATACTCAACCTGGTCAATTTTCATGGGAGGATACATAGCTTCATAAAATTGAGTATGACCACTTTGCCTCCACAAATCCAGCCGAGCTAAATGAGGGGTATAAACTAATTCATATCCACTTTTTAAATGTTCCTCTTTCCAGAAATCTTCTATCAATTTACGAATAATTGCACCCTTTGGATGCCATAAAATTAATCCAGCTCCAATTTCTTCATTTATACTGAAAAGATCAAGCTCAGGTCCTAATTTTCTATGGTCTCTTTTCTTTGCTTCTTCTATCGAATAAAGGTAATTATCAAGGTCTTCCTTCTTGAAAAAGGCAGTCCCATAAATTCTTTGAAGTCTTATGCCCTTTTCATCTCCTTTCCAGTAGGCACCTGATGAGGAAAGGATTTTAAAATGTTTAATTTGGGAAGTGGAGGAAAGATGGGGTCCGAGACAGAAATCAATAAAATCTCCCTGCTGATAACAGGTAACCTTTTCTCCTCCTTTCTCTTCAATCAATTCAACTTTCAATTCCTGCCCCTTTTCCCTGAATATTTTTATTGCTTCTTCTTTGGATAAAACCAGTTTCTTAATCGGAATATCTTTCTCCGCAAGTTCTTTCATCCTCTTCTCGATTTCTTTCAAGTCTTCGGGAGTAAAGGGTTTATCTCTCCAGAAATCATAATAAAATCCATTTTCTACCGGAGGACCAATGCCGGTTTTAGTCCCTGGATAAAGTTGAAGAACCGCCTGCGCCAGTAAATGCGCTGCACTGTGTCTGAGTATTTCTAAACCGTCTTCTGAATCAGGAAAAACCAAATCAATTTTAACACTTTCATTTAATACAAAGTCCAGGTCATATAGTTGTCCGTTAATTTTTACTCCAAGAGGTTTTCCATTTAAATTTAATTTTGAGATAAGGTCTGATACTTTTGTCCCCTTTTCAACTAAAAAAGAGGAATCATTAATTCTGATTTGGATTAAATTTTCCATAGGATTAGCTTGTAAATATGGAGGAATTTAATCTTTGAAAAACCAGGTAATTGTTTTTTTCTTTATTTTTAATCATTTTATTTTCTATATAAAAAAATGTGGTAGGCGCGGCGGGCTTTGAACCCACGACCTCTTCCGCGTCAAGG
>CAZWBN010000251.1:0-2854 GCA_964632095.1 uncultured Clostridia bacterium
ATTATGATCTAACTAGTATGTATTTCAGAGACATTGAATTTTGATCTAACACGCCGGAAGATGCGGAAATAATATTCCAATATTTTTAAAAATTTTCTTATAATTAGGAAAGATTAATCTCTATTTTCATAAAACATGCAAATGTAAGGTTGACAAATACTTAAGAATTTAGTATTTTTATTGTTCAGTTAGTTTATATTTTTACTTCAGTTACGAGGTGAAAGCGTGAAAACATTAGTACCAAAGAAAGACCAGATTGAGAAGAAATGGTGGTTAATAGATGCTGAAGGGAAAATTTTGGGAAGATTAGCTACAAAAATTGCAACCCTTTTAAGAGGAAAGCATAAACCATATTTCACAAATTTTATAGATACAGGAGATTATGTGATTGTAATAAATGCAGAGAAAGTTCGGTTAACCGGAAAGAAAGCTAAGAAAAAAATATATCGCTCTCACTCTGGATATATAGGAGGCTTAAAAGAAATCCCCTTTGAAAAATTGATTCAGAAGAAACCAGAAGAAGTTATAAGAAGGGCTGTATGGGGCATGCTTCCTAAGAATAGATTAGGACGGGCGATATTTAAAAAATTAAAGGTATATAGAGGACCTAACCATCCTCATCAAGCTCAAAAACCTGAGCCATTAGAACTTTGAGGTGAAAAATGGGATTAATTCAATATTATGGGACAGGAAAAAGAAAGACCGCCATTGCTCGGGTTTATTTAAGACCGGGTAAAGGAAATATATCTTTAGTGGTTAATAAAAGACCAAAGTCTTTTGATGAATATTTCAGTCTTGATAGCCAGAAGATATTAATTAAAAGACCTCTTCAGTTGACAGGAACTTCGGATAAATTTGACCTTTTGATTAGAGTAGATGGAGGCGGAGTAAATGCTCAGGCAGATGCTATAAAATTAGGAATAGCTCGAGCTCTTGTTGACTATAATAAAGAATTGCGCTCAATCCTAAAAAAAGAAGGTTTACTTACAAGAGATGCAAGAGAAAAGGAAAGGAAAAAATATGGTTTAAGAGGGGCAAGAAAAGCTCCCCAATATCACAAGAGATAAGGAGGTTATAGTTGGTTACCGTAACCATGAAGGAGCTTTTAGAGGCTGGAGTTCATTTCGGGCATCAGACCAAACGATGGAATCCCAAGATGAAAGAATATATTTTTGGGAAGAGAAACGGGATTTATATAATTGACCTCCAGAAAACGATAAAGATTTTTAAGGAAGCCTTACAATTTGTTATAGACCAGGTTAAAGAAGGAAAGGAAGTTCTCTTTGTAGGCACTAAAAAGCAGGCGCAGGATATTATAAAACAGCAAGCTGAAAGGAGCGAATCCTTTTATGTAAACCAGAGATGGCTTGGAGGTCTTCTTACTAATTTTAGTGTAATAAGAAGAAGTGTTGAAAAACTACTTGAACTTGAAGAAATGAAAGAAGATGGCAGGTGGGATTTACTCTCCAAGAAGGAACAGTCCAGAATGGAGAAGGTGTATAGAAAGCTCTCTAAAAATCTGGGTGGAATTAAAAATATGATTGAATTACCAGGTGTGTTATTTGTTATAGATGCAGCAAAAGAACAAATTGCAATTTCTGAAGCACAAAAATTGAAAATTCCAATTATAGCAATTGTTGATACTAATGGGAATCCGGAAAATATAGATTATCCTATTCCTGGAAATGATGATGCTGTAAGAGCAATTGAGCTTTTTGCTTCGAAAATAGCCGATGCAATAATAGAAGGTAAAAAGCAAAGGATAACAACCCAGATAGAACAAGCCTCTCAGGAAGGTGAAGAAACAGAAGTTAAGGAAGAAGTTTCTTCAATAGAAAATCCTTCCCCTCCAACTGATAAAAAATAAATAAGAAGGAGTCGAAAATGAAAATTACAACAGACCTTGTTAAAGAACTCCGTGAAAGAACAGGTATCGGAATAATGGAATGTAAAAAGGCATTAGAAGAAAGCAAAGGAGATTTAGAAAAGGCAATTTTAATTCTGAGGAAAAGGGGATATGATAGAGCGAAGAAAAAGATGGCGAGGGAGACCTCAGAAGGTGTAATTGGTTCATATATTCATTCAAATCAAAAGATAGGAGTTCTTGTTGAAGTCAATTGTGAAACCGACTTTGTGGCTCGAAATCAGGAATTTCAAGATTTGGTAAAGAATATTGCTATGCATATTGCTGCTGCAAGTCCAAGATATCTTTCTCCGGAAGATATTCCGCAAAAGGAATTAGAGGAAGAGAAAGAAATAATTCGTGAACAATTTAAAGATTCAGGAAAGCCACCTCAAGTAATAGAAAAAATTATCGAGGGAAAATTAAAGAAATTTTATGAGGAAGTTTGTCTTCTTAACCAGCCTTATATTAAAGACCCAAGTATGACAATAAATCAGCTTGTCTCTTATTACATCAGTAAATTTGGAGAAAATATTAGAATAAAAAGATTTATCCGCTATCAATTAGGAGAATAATTTATTTTTATGAGTAAAAAGCCCGTTTATAAGAGAGTTCTAATAAAATTAAGCGGCGAAGCACTAATGGGGGATAGACAATATGGGCTTGAGCCAAACACAATAAAGACCATAGCAGAAGAAATAAAGGAAGTTCATGACCTTAATGTTCAAATCGCATTAATGGTAGGGGGAGGTAATATTTTTAGAGGAGTTGAAGGCACAGCAGCTGGAATGGACAGATCCTTGGCTGATTATATGGGAATGTTAGCTACTTTAATAAATGGTTTAGCTCTTCAGGATGCTCTCGAAAAGGAAGGCTTGATAACGAGATTAATTTCTGCAATAGAAATTAAACAGATAGCAGAGCCTTTTATTCCTCGAAGAGCAATCAGAC
>CAZWBN010000252.1:0-2839 GCA_964632095.1 uncultured Clostridia bacterium
AGTGACATTATAGGTCCTGGAGGGAAAAATATAAAAAAGATTATTTCTCAAACACATGTTAAGGTTGATATAGAAGAAAATGGGAAAATAACAATAGCTGCAAATGATGCTCAATCTGCTGAAAAAGCATTAGAAATGATAAGAGAGATTACCCAAGAAGCAGAGGTTGGAAAGGTCTATACAGGTAAAGTTGTAAGAATAGAGGATTATGGAGCATTTGTAGAAATTTTACCCAATATTGTTGGTTTATTACACGTCTCAGAAATTGCTCATAGAAGGATTAAAGATATAAGGAAAGAATTAAAAATAGGACAACAGATAAAGGTTAAAGTAATTGACATAGACCAAGACCATCGAATTAAATTGAGTAAAAAGGCATTAGCGCCTCAGCCATCTTATTATTACAAACCAACATTTAAAACTTTTTCTAAAAAGGCAATTTATAAAAAGAAAGATAAAGACAGATTCTTTTAATTCCTGAAATGAGAATTTTTCATTCAATTATGACTTATAAGTATTTCTCAAAATATAAAAAGGGTTTCACTTTAATTGAGTTAATAATAGTTCTTGCAATTATTTCAATACTCGCAGCTATTGCTTTGCCAATGGCAGAGGTTGCTGTTAAGAGAGAAAAGGAGATTGAATTAAGAAGAGCATTGAGAACAATAAGAGAGGCAATCGATGAATATAAAAGATTAGCTGATGAGAAAAGAATAGTTGGAGAAATTGACCCTGAGACTTATGGATATCCACCAAATCTCGAAATTCTTGTAAAAGGAGTAAAAATAAGAGAAAAAGACGGGAAAATCAGAATTAGAAAATTTTTAAGAAGAATACCTAAGGATCCTATGACAAATTCCTATGATTGGGGGTTAAGATCCTATCAGGATGAGCCTGATTCGACCACTTGGGGGGGACAGAATGTTTACGATATATATACCAAGTCAACGGCAACTGCCTTTGACGGAACCAGATACAATACCTGGTAAAATGAAAAGAGGAAAGCGAATCAAGGGATTTACCCTTGCAGAACTCCTAATTGTGATGGCACTTATTGGTATCTTGGCAAGCATAGCCATACCCCAATTCAAACATGCTACCAAGAGAGCCAAGGAGACTGTATTGAAAGAAAATTTATATATAATAAGAAAAGTAATTGATGAATATTATTCTGATAAAGGGAAATATCCTCCCACTTTACAAACTCTTGTAGAGGAAGGTTATTTAAGGAGAATTCCTATAGACCCAATTACAGGGTCTGATAAAACCTGGGTTATAATAAGAGAACCTCTTACAGAGGAAACCATGTATAAGGAAGAACTCGGGATAATTGATGTAAAATCAGGTTCAGATGAAATTGCTCTTGATGGAACCCCTTATAATACCTGGTAAACATGAAAAATAAGGGCTACGCTCTCATAGCTTTAATGATACTTATTTCTGTAATGTCTATTCTTCTCCTAGTAGCAGTACCTGTGTGGCAGACTATTGTTCAGAGGGAAAAAGAAGAAGAGCTCATATTTAGGGGAAAACAATATGTGGAGGCAATTAGAATATATCAATTAAAACATCCGGGCGCTTTCCCGAGGAGCCTTAAAGAGTTGTATAAAGAAAAATGTATAAGAAAACTTTATAGCGACCCAATGACTGAACATGGAAAATGGTATGTGATTTTACCTTCCACAAGAATAAGACCCTTTGGTAGACAAAGAAGATTTTTTCGGAGAAGAACTTTTAATGAGGTTCTTCTTGTTCCAGAGGAACAACTCGATTCAATCGATTTTCCTCAAATAATAGGAGTAGCAAGTCGTTCTACAAAGAAATCAATAAAGATTTATTTAAATCAGGATCAATATAACAGGTGGCTTTTCTTTTACGGACAGGACCCAAAAAGGATGCCAAGAATAATTTATTATGGAAAATCAGAAGACATGCCTTAGATAAATGAAATCCATACTAATTATTGCTGGTGAGAACTCAGGAGAGAAATATGGAGCTCAGCTTATAAAGGAATTTAAGAAAATAACCAATGAATACTCATTTTTTGGAATCGGTGGAAGCTGGATGGAAAGGGAGGGAGTGGAGCTTCTTTTCCGTTTATCAGATGTCTCCTTAAGGGGTATATTTGAAATTTTCTCCCATATTCCAAAAATTTTGAATATTTTTAAATCAGTTCTAAATGAAGTTGAGAGGCGTAAGCCTGTGGTTTCTATTTTAATTGATTTTCCTGATTTCAATTTAAGACTTGCAAGAAGATTGCATAAAATGAAAATTCCAGTCCTTTACTATATAAGTCCCACTATTTGGGCTTGGCGGAGAGGGAGAATTAGAAAAATTAAAAAATATGTTAAAAAAATTTTATTAATATTTCCTTTTGAAGAGGAGATTTATAAAAGGCATGGGATTAAAGCAGTCTTTGTGGGGCATCCTCTTATTGAAAGAATAAAAATCAATCTTACAAAAGAAGAATTTTTTAGAAAATACAATCTTGACCCAAAGCAAAAATTGATTGTTTTAATGCCCGGGAGCAGGGAAAGCGAAATAAAATATCACTTGCCTGTTTTGAAAAAAAGCGTAGAAAAATTAAAGGATAAAGTCAAATGTCAATTTTTATTAATAAAAGCGGAAAATATTCAGGAAGAGTTAATCAAAAAATATGTGGATTCAAATTCAGAAATAAAAATTCTTTCAGAGGATAATTACGAAGCGATGTATTACAGTGATTTAATTATTTCTTCCTGTGGAACAGCTAATCTTGAGGCTGCTTTACTTGAAAAACCTTTTATTACTTTTTATAGGCTTTCTCCTCTTACTTACAATCTCGGTATCCATTTTGTCA
>CAZWBN010000253.1:0-2828 GCA_964632095.1 uncultured Clostridia bacterium
TCTCCCGAGCTTCTTGGAGTTGGTTATATTATTGGACCCCGGACAGCCTCTATAATGGTTGCAGGGGGTTTCATTTCCTGGTTAGTTTTTATTCCTTTTATAAAACTTTTTGGAGGTTCCCTGGAGGGAATTTTATACCCGGGAACAAAACTAATTTCTGAAATGACTCCCCATGAAATCTGGAATTCTTACATAAGGTATATTGGAGCAGGAGCTGTTACTGCAGGAGGAGTAATAAGAATTTTTAAAGCATTTCCAACTATTATTAATTCTTTTAAGGCGAGTATGATTGATCTAAGAACCACAATGAAAAATGAAAAAGAAAAAATCGAAACGAAACTTAGGACAAAAATTGATTTACCAATAACATCTGTAATAGTCGGACTCATAGTTGTTTCAATAATTATCTGGAGTGTTCTGAGTTTCAATATTCATGTTGGAAGATATGGGAGCAACTTTGTGTCTACATTGTTAATAATAATCTTCGGATTTTTCTTTGCAGTTGTGTCAGCTCGGCTCGTTGGTGAAATCGGAGTTTCGTCAAATCCAACATCTGGGATGACAATTGCAACTTTGATGGCTACATGCCTAATATTTCTGGCAGTTGGATGGAAAGGAGGTGCTTACGCAGCAGTTGCACTTGGAATAGGTGCAGTAGTCTGTATTTCAGCCTCTAATGCAGGAAATGTCTGTCAAAGTCTCAAGACCGGGTATTTACTGGGCGCTACCCCGAGGAAGCAGGAATATGGATATATAATCGGAATTTTAACATCTGTTTTAATAGTTGGATTTACAGTTCTTGCAGTAAATAAATGGTACACAAGAACAGAACCATTTGAAGCTCCTGATTTTCAAATTACAGAAGATATGAAATTTGAAAAACAAATTGAATACAATGGTAAAAAATATAATGTCTTAAATCTCATCGGACATGAAAAATTACCCGATGGAAAATATCTGGTTGGGATTGACGATAATAAAATACATTATTATCAATCTTCTGGAATAGGTTCAGAAAAACTCCCAGCTCCACAAGCAAGATTAATGTCTATTGTAATCAATGGTCTTCTTAATCAAAGACTTCCCTGGGAATTAGTGCTCCTTGGAATTTTCATAACAATTGCAGTTGAGTTGATGGGCATTCGAGGTCTTCCTTTTGCCGTGGGTGTTTATCTTCCACTCTCTACAACTGCACCCATTTTTATTGGAGGATTGATAAGACTTTATATTGATAAATATGTCTATAAAGGAAGAAAGGAAGAGAGTGAATCCGGACCCGGTATGTTATTCAGCTCAGGATTAATCGCAGGAGGTGCATTAGCTGGTCTTGGAATAGCTGCAATTGCAGGTTTCGATTTAGAGGATACTTTTGCAATCGGACCAAAAATTTTAGGCTCTTTGGTAGAAAATAAATATTTTGCCTTATTCATATTTGCTGTTCTCTGCGGAATATTGATAAAAATTGCAAGAACAAGAAAATAATGAAAAATTTCAAGCTTCAAAATCCAAATTACAAACAAATTTTGAAAGTAAAGATAGTATCCAAATTTCCGATTTTCGCTTTTCGATTTTAATTCAGGAGGGACTAAATGAATACCCTCTTTTTAGGTATTATTCTTGTTATTTGGTTAATTTTAGCTTATAAAATATACGGCACTTATCTTGAAAGAAAATTAATAAAACCTGATGATTCCCGCATTACACCCTGTATGGAACTTCATGACGGAATTGACTATTCTCCAGCAAAAACTCCTCTCCTTTTCGGACATCATTTCTCATCAATTGCAGGTGCAGGTCCGATTGTAGGACCTCTCATTGGTGTTCTTTATTTTGGATGGGTTGGGGCTATTCTCTGGATTGGATTAGGAAGTGTATTTTTAGGTGCGGTTCACGATTACACTTCTTTAATGGCTTCAGTAAGAAACAAAGGACGGTCCATTGCTGACATTTCTGAGAAATATCTTGGTTATCGCTCAAAAGTAATCTTTTCAATTTTTTTATGGTTAGCCTTGGTACTGGTTATCGCTGTTTTTGCTATAGTAGCTTCCCAGACTCTGGTTAAACAGCCTGAAATTGTCATCCCAACTTTTGGCTTAATTTTCATTGCCATGTTCTTTGGCTGGTTAGTATATAGAAAGGGAATAAGTGTATTCGCAGGGACTATTATTTCTCTTATTTTTCTATTTCTTCTTATATACTTAGGCGAACAATTTCCTTTAAAAATTCCTGAAACAATCCTTGGATTGTCAAATGTAACTTTCTGGTTTTTTATTCTTCTTATTTACAGTTTATTTGCTGCATCTCTCCCTGTTTGGTTTCTTTTACAGCCAAGAGATTATATAAGCACTTGGATACTATTTCTTGGACTTGGATTCGGGTATTTGGGTTTAATTTTTGCTCATCCAAAAGTAAATGCGCCTGCATTTACTTCCTTCACAACCTCCCAGGGTCCACTCTGGCCAATGCTATTTGTTTTAATTGCATGTGGTGCAATATCTGGCTTCCACTCTTTGGTAGCAGGAGGAACCACCTCAAAACAACTTTTAAAAGAGTCAAAGGGCAAATTAATCGGTTATGGAGCAATGCTAACAGAAACTGCACTCGCAGGGCTTGTAATACTGATTGCGAGTGGAGCATTAGTATGGGACCCCCTTTGTAAAAATACTAAATTTGGATACCAATATTTAATGAAAGCAGTTGAACAGGGCGGTGGTGGGGGACCAATAGTTGCTTTTGCAACTGGTTTTGGAAAATTTATAAGTTCAATTCCAGGTTTTACTTTTACTATTGGATTATTCTTTGGAATGATAATGCTCAATGCATTTGTA
>CAZWBN010000254.1:0-2814 GCA_964632095.1 uncultured Clostridia bacterium
GCATATAAAAAAATGGCTGGGGTGGGAGGATTCGAACCTCCGAATGGCGGATCCAAAGTCCGCTGCCTTACCGCTTGGCTACACCCCAGCAACCATTTTATTTTCAGACCAGTATTTTCTCCTTGATATAGGTGAAACTATAATGCATTTAAATCCTTTATTATCAAAATTTCTCTTTGCTCTTTTTATCTTTTCCCTATCAAAGTAAATGCCGAAAACTGAAGAACCTGAACCACTAATCATTGCAGTCACTGCACCCTTTTCCAGAAGCTCTTTCTTAATGTTTTCAAGTTCTGGATATAATCTAAAGACAACTTCTTCAAGTTCATTTTTCAAAGAACCAAAATTTTTATCTCTCAGGAACGAATAAATTTTACTTTCTTTATTTTTTGAAGTCAAGATTAACTCATCCCATTTACTATATATCTCTTTTGTGGATATGGAAAAGTCTGGAAGAATTAATAAAATCTCATATGAAGTTTCACAATCCAGTACCCGAATTTCATCGCCTCTACCAAGTCCCAGTGCTGTGCCTCCATAAAAGAAAAATGGAATATCTGCTCCTAAGTTCTTCGCAAATTTTATCAATTCTGATTTTTCAATCGGTAAATTCCAGATTTTTTTCAATGCAAGAAAAGTCATAGCAGAATTGCTGCTTCCGCCACCAAGCCCTTTACCAGGAGGAATGTTTTTTTCAACCTCTATTTTAATCCCTCTTTTAACTGAGAAATAATTCTTTAAAAGCTGTGCAGTTTTATAAATCAGATTAGTGCTGTCCCATGGGATTGACTCCTCATTTCCAATTAATATAATCTCTCTTTCCTTAATTTCACTGAATTTAAGCACATCATAAAGGTCTATTGATTGAAAAATGGTTCTTATTTCATGATAGCCATTCTTCAGCCTTCTTACTATTTCCAGCCCGAGGTTGATTTTTGCAAACGATTTAATTTCCATTTTCAAGCATTTCCATTATCTCATCTAATGTTTTTTTCTCATAATGTTCTAAAAAGAACTGGCTAAAAGCACCTGGTTTTACGGGCTGATTAAACTTTATCTTAAGTATTTTTATTTTTCCATAGCCTTCAGCATAGGAAAAATTTATTATTTTTGGAACGACTGTATCTCTGAAAAATTCCTTTATTTTAAAGATAATATTTTCTTTTCTTCCTCCGATTATTTTGTTATCCTTATCTCTGAAAAATTCCCATCCTTTAAGATTTTTACCCCATTTCCCGGTTAAAAGAGCCTTTATTTCCACAAGATCAAGGTCAAAACCCAGAAAAACCTTCATGATTTCCTCAGTTGAGCCCTCCCAGTAAACCTTTTTTTCTGGAATTGTAAGATAAGAAATATCAGAAAATATGAGAATTTGAGCTTTTGTAGTCCCAAAGGGAGTAAGAATATTAATTTTTCCATATTCTCCGAAAAATAAAAAGGCAATTTTTGATTTTAAAATATTCGAATTTTTTATGTTTATTCTTGCATATCCCTCAAAACTCTCAATAGATGTAGGAATTATTTTAGGAGCATAGTGACAGCTCTGATTAAAGGCTATAAGAAAAATTAAAAAAATAAAAAGATATTTTTTAAAGGAACTCCGGTTTAGCATTCAGGACACTCTTTCGAGAATCAGCGAAGACGAAAACCATAATCTTCTGTTTTTTTCTTTTTCGCCTTTTTTCTTCTCAATGGATAGAAAGAAGACCTGATTATCCGCCCAAAACATGACATTCGTGGATTGGTTATCAGTAAAACTATAAAAATAGCAAATAAAATAAGTAAAATCCACAATCCTAAATTCATTTTGTTTCTCCTGCTTATTTACCATTATAATTTATTGTCATTTTCCCGTCAATTCACGGGAAGAAAAGTTTCTTTCAAGAATAATTCCTATTAAAAATCCGATAAGACTCAAGGCTATTCCATAAGGAAGGGAAAAGGGCCAGGATGGAAGATTAAAGGGCATTATATTTATCTCACTCAGAAAGCTTATGAAGGAGAATCCTCCTCCTAAGATTAAGCTTAGCAAAGCTGCTAATGGATAATATCTCCTCATGAATACCATTGCAACTCCTGGTATAAAAAGCCCTTCTGCCATTATTTCAGAGGAGAGACCAAGAGTTTTTAAGATACTCTGGAATTGTGTTGCCACTAAAAAAGCTATTAATCCTACAAAAATTGTGGAAATACGACTTGTTGTAATAATTCCTTTTATTTTTTTAAAGGCAAAATATCGTTGATAAAAATCCCTTGTGATTGTAAGAGCTCCGGTATTGATTGCAGTATCCATCGTGGACATAATTGCAGCGCAGATGGCAACGAACAAAAATCCTCCCAAAGCAATCCCAAGTTTTGCAGAAATCAATTCTGACAATACCGGATGCTCTGTTCTGTGGGAGAAAAGCGGGAGGGAAAGCATTCCAATAATTACCACTATGGAATAAAGAATTGTGAAAATTATTGCACAGAAGAACATTCCTCTCTGGGCTTTTCTTTCATCTTTTGCTGACTGGATTCTCTGCCATGCAATAGGTGAAATTGTCCATGCAAGGGTAAAGGAAAAGGTTATAAGAAGATTTTTCTTCATGTCAAAGAAAAAATTTAAATAATGTTTTTTCCCGAGTGAAGAGGCAATACTGATGGTCTGGGAGAAATCTGAAACATTAAAAAGAAAAATCAGGAGAACAAATACTCCTGTTGAGAGAAGGAAGAACTGGAAAACATCAGTTAGAACCACTGAGCGAAAGCCTCCAAAGCTTGAGTATAATAGAACAATTGCTGTTCCAATTGCGAGGCTTAACACATATTCTG
>CAZWBN010000255.1:0-2788 GCA_964632095.1 uncultured Clostridia bacterium
CTGTTTCTGTTTCGAATGTCCATTCCTCTCCTTCTGTATTGCCATAGGCATTTTTAGCTACTATTTTCCAATAGTAGGTTGTATTATAATTTAATGTTCCAGGATCGTAGTAACTGTTCGGAATACAATCTGCTACTTTTGGAGGAGGTGAAGTGGTTCCAAAATACACATCATAACACTCAGCCCCTGCACTATCTTCCCAATCTAAGTCTGTATTTATGGAAACATTAGTTGCTCCATTCGGTGGAGAAGGGTTTGATGGGATAGACGGTAATGAACTATAGATGGAATAAAGAACTGTATCCACATAATTTAAATTAGTTTGATTATTATAATATGATAAGTCATAAGGATAACTACAAGGATAACCACAGCCTCCGCATGAAATTCCGATTGTGGGACCATCAGCCCAAGGTGAGTAGATATTAGTGTTCCCCGAGCCATAATTAAATTTGATTTGTCCATTAGAATAAAGAACCACTTCGAAATTCACAGGCTCACCATATTCATATGTCTCTGCTCTCCAGTAGATTATGATATGATCTATATATTCTGTAATATAAATATCTTCACCTGATTGAACAGTCCCATTTGTAATCAAATCAATCCATAGAGGTGCTATTCTTATGTTCCCAATTAACTCTTCTTCAGTATTAGTATAATCAGCATATCCGGAGGAAGGGGCCTCAAAATCAATGTATCCATTTGAAGTTATATATATTGTGTATCCACTTGGATATGTAGTTCCATAAAAGTTAAAGTCAAAAGGAAGCTGATAAGCCCATACCCCCTCATCAGCATTCCATCCCTGAGCAACTCCACCTCCGATAAATTCATTCGAGATAAGACTTTCTAAATAATAAGGAGTTGAAACTTGGAAATAGTAGCCATTACTTTGTACGCCATTTGTATTATAAACATAAATCTCTCCTGTCTGTGCTTCATTAGGAATAGTACACACAATTTCTCCGTCACTCCATGAAATTATATTTGCTTGGACTCCTCCCGCGAATTCTACATAACCATTGCCTTGGGATGAGCCAAAAGAATAACCATAAATTCTAATTTCTTCTCCAATTAGGGCGGAGTCGGGATTTACATAAAATATATGGGGTGTATTGGTATTAACAAAGAGAGAATTAAATGCATTTATTCTCCCTTCTGTTAGAATTTTTCCTCTTAAATCGCCTAATCTATCTGTACCTGCTAAAATTCTCCTTTTAATTTCAACCCAGTCCCAATTAGGATTATAAGCTTTAAGAAGAGCACATAAACCTGACACATGCGGAGTTGCCGTTGATGTTCCATTTAAGGTTCCATAGTTGTTTCCTGGCATGGTACTTAAAATATTCTCTCCCGGGGCAGCCACATCTACTGACGTAGGTCCACAATTAGAAAAGTCAGCCAAATTATCGTCATCATTAGTAGCAGTTACGGCTATAATATTATCACAATCATAATTGGAGGGATAATGTGGGTTCAAATCATTGTTCGTGGAAGAATTGCCCGCCGCGGCTATGAATAAAATGCCAGCATTCCGTGCAGCTTCAATTGCATCTTTCAATGCTTGTGAATAACCTCCCCCTCCCCAGCTATTGCTCATTATATGAGCTCCTTTGTCTATGGCATATTCAATGCATGTTATGGCATCTGAAGCATAACCAATACCTAAAGAATCTAAAAACTTTAACGCCATTATTTTTACCGCCCAGCATACACCTACTATTCCTGTGTTATTATTTCCTATTGCTCCTATTGTCCCTGCACAGTGGGTTCCATGATAATGATCATCCATAGGGTCTCCACTACCCGTAATAGCATTTATGCCATAATAGTCATCTACATATCCATTGTTGTCATCGTCTATACTATTATTAGGAATTTCACCCGGATTATGCCACATATTTGAATGAAGATCTTCGTGATTATAATCAACTCCGGTATCAATAACTGCCACAATAACATCATTGCTGTTTGTTACATAATCCCACGCTTCAGGTGCATCTATATCTGCATCCGAAGTTCCACCAGTTTGTCCAGTATTGTGCAATCCCCAAAGCTCGTTAAATCTTGGATCATTTGGTATAGTTTCACAAGAATATTTAAAATCGAACTCCACATATTCTATATCTTGTCTTTTTGAGAGACTTTTTACTACATTTTCAACTTTTTCGCCACGAGGAATTTCAAAAACATAGACATTAATAAATGAGAAGTGTTTTAATATTTTAAGCCCAATGTTTCTGGAAGAATATTTTTTAAATTTGACTAAAATCCTATTTGATGAGTAAGCTATTTTTTTCTTTCCTTCCCAAGGCGTGCCTTGAAATTCAATTTTGGAATTATTTTTACTTGTACCTACAAATTGAACATTTAAAAAAGAGAAAATTACCACCCAAAAAATGGGAATTAAAACTCTAAAATTCTTTTTTTTGTTCATTGTGCCCCGCTTTTAAATTTTTTTAGATTTTACCCTTAAAAGTCATAATTTTAAACTCCTTTTTTGATAAATATAATCATTTTTTCACAATGTCAATAGTCTTCCTTTTCTTCTGTCGTTTATTGACGCTTATTGTCGCTCAAGTTTCAGGCATTTAATTTGCGATTAAATCATTTATTAATTCAAAATTTTCAAAGACCCTTTACTT
Organism: uncultured Clostridia bacterium; assembly: GCA_964632095.1. Classification (GTDB taxonomy): domain Bacteria; phylum Acidobacteriota; class Aminicenantia; order JdFR-78; family JdFR-78; genus JdFR-78. Next base: position 2,649 of record CAZWBN010000255.1, read on the forward strand.
TTCATAGTCTTTATTAGCAAAAATTGTGCCAATTTAGTTAATTTTCGAGGAAAAAATTGAAATTTTTTAGAAAATTAGAATCAAGTTATAGAGAAGCAGAAATTTTAAAAGAGTCTTTGAGTTTAAAAGAAAAAAGTCAG
>CAZWBN010000256.1:0-2780 GCA_964632095.1 uncultured Clostridia bacterium
TTAAATCTTAAAAATGGAGAAACAACAGTTGTTGGAGTTTCAAAAATGGATGGAGATAATAAAGGATTAATTTTGATTATTACAGCAAAAGCACTCGATTAAGAAATTTCTTATTATTCCTTAAATTTTTAAAATACAATCTTGACAATTTCTCCAGCTGTCAGTTAAATTTTTACATGCCATGCAAAATGTAAAGGTTTATCCGCTCATTAATAAAGAAGAAATAGAAAAGAAAATCTCAGAATTAGCTGAAAAAATTTCCACTGATTATAAGAACAAAGATTTAATATTAGTATGCATTCTGAAAGGCGCATGGATTTTTATGGCAGATCTGGTCCGTAAATTAACTATTCCTGTAAAATGCGATTTTCTTGGAGTCTCAAGTTATGGTTCAGGAACCGAAAGCTCAGGTGTAGTCAGAATCCTTTCTGATTTAACAATTCAAGTGGAAAACAAACATGTTTTAATTGTGGAAGACATTATAGATACTGGTTTAACCTTGAAATATATTAAAGATTTACTACTTCAACGAAAACCAAAATCAGTGAAAATATGTGCTCTTCTTGATAAACCAGCTCGTCATAAGATTGAAATTGGAATAGATTATCTAGGTTTTACAATCCCTAATAAATTCGTTGTTGGTTACGGAATTGATTTTGATGAGCGTTTCCGCAATTTGCCGTATATAGGTTATATTGAGTTTAATGAGAAGGAGTGAGGTATAAAGGCACAGAGGAATAAATGCCGAATTTGTTTAATGTGAAAAATCTTTAAAATTTCAATAAGAGAGAGGAGTGTATAAATGGCATTATTTAAAAACTTAGAGAATTTAAGTGAGCTTATTAAAGTAGCAAAAGGAGAAATAAAGGGTGATATTTTATTGAAAAATGTAAATTTGGTTAATGTTTTTTCAGGCGAAATATATAAGACAAATGTTCTCTTATGGAAAGAATTTATTGCTGGGGTAGGAGATGAATATAATGAAGCCCATCAGGTAATTGATTTAGAAGGCAAATATCTTCTACCGGGATTTATAGATGGACATATTCACATTGAAAGTTCTCTGCTCTGTCCCTCAGAATTTGCTAAATTAGTCCTTCCTCATGGAACAACGAGTATAATTGCTGATCCTCATGAAATAGCAAATGTTTTAGGAGAAAAAGGGATTGAATACATGCTTAGAGCAAGTGAGAATTTGCCTCTTGATATTTATTTCATGATACCTTCCTGTGTGCCTGCAACTCATATGGAAACTGCTGGAGGAGAAATAGAAATCAGAAATATTGAAAATTTACTTAAAGAAGAACGAATTCTTGGTCTTGCTGAGATAATGAATTTTCCTGGTGTTATTTTTGGAATCCCTGAAGTGCTGAAAAAAATAAAAATCACAAAAGAAAATAAAAAAATAGTGGATGGTCATTCGCCGGGCTTATCAGGACAAAATCTTCAAGCTTATATTTCTGCAGGAATTGAATCAGATCATGAATGCACTACTCGAGAGGAAGCTGAGGAAAAATTGCGCTCTGGTATGAGAATTATGATTAGAGAAGGTTCCGCAGCCAAAAATTTGGAAGAGCTTTTACCAGTGGTAAATGAGAAAAATTATCATAGATGTTTTTTTGTTTCAGATGACAAACATCCAGAAGATTTACTCCATCAGGGTCATATAAATTATATAGTGAGAAAGGCTGTTAAATTAGGATTGAGTCCTGTTAGAGCCATTCAAATGGCAACTTTAAATACTGCTCAGTATTTTAACTTAAAGGGAAAGGGGGCAATTGCTCCTGGATATATAGCTGATTTACTGATAGTTGAAGACCTTTCTGATTTTAATATAAATAAAGTTTTTAAATCCGGTAAACTTGTTATTAATGAAGGAAAATTAATGGTAAATATTCCTCATTATGAAGACCTTTCAGTTTTAAATACTGTCCATATTAAGTCAGTCTCACCCGATAATTTTATTATTAAAGACAAAGGAAAAAAGGTAAAAGTAATAGAAATAATTCCGAATCAAATTGTAACGAGAAAATTAATTATTGAACCAAAAGTAGAAAAAGGAGAAATTATTAGTGATACAGAAAATGATATTTTGAAATTAGCAATTGTTGAGCGACATAAGAATACAGGGAATATAGGGCTGGGATTAGTTAAGGGATTTGGAATTAAGAAGGGTGCAATAGCATCTTCAGTAGCCCATGACTCTCATAACATTGTTGTAGTTGGAGTGGATAACTATTCAATGTATCTTGCAGTGGAAGAAATTTCAAAAATGGGAGGTGGATTTGTTGTAGTAGCAGATGGAGAAATTAAAGCTTCTCTTCCTCTACCTATTGCAGGATTGATGTCAAATGAGTCAGGTGAAAAGGTGATTGAGAAATTGAAAAAATTACTTAAATCAGCTATGGATTTAGGTTCTCAAATTGAAAATCCTTTTATAACCTTATCCTTCTTGGCTCTTCCTGTTATTCCTCAATTAAAATTAACGGATAAAGGTTTAGTTGATGTTGACAAATTTGAAATCGTTTCTCTTTATGAAGACTGAATCTTTAATCTGAAATCCTTATTTCCTTAGCAATTGTTTCCTTTAATTCCTTTCTCAATTTTTCAATTTGTTTTAATTTGTCACTAATTTTTTCAAAAAGTTCTATCTGACTTTTTATTCCTTCTTGAATAAGAAAAGCAGCACTTTCGGAACGACTCTTAAAAATCCCTGCTTCAACGAGCATGTTCAATTTTTCATTGGCTTCTTCATTAACTCTAATTGTAAGAACTGTATT
>CAZWBN010000257.1:0-2766 GCA_964632095.1 uncultured Clostridia bacterium
CTTAAGAATTTTCATTAAAATCCTTCCAGTATAAAAGCCTTAAATCTGAGAAAAAAATTAATGGAGATATTGTCAGTGGATAATCTGTTTCTGAAATTTCTTTATTTTTAAATCTTCCATCATAAATAATTTTTAATTTATTTTTCCCTGGATTTATGTTAGTTGCCTGAATACTTCCAAAAATTTGAACTTTTTTATTCTCTCCGTTTACCTTCACTCCTGACCCCTTTGCAATTAATGAAGCCTGTATTTTCAATTCTTCCTGAGAGTTTGAATTTATAATTATTCCCCCATTTTTCTCCTCATTACTAAAAAAATCCTTACCAGTAGAAAAAAGGACCAAACTGGATTCATTATTCTCTTTCACATATGGAATCCCATCTTTCCATTCCACTCCTTGAATTATTAAATGAGAGGAAATTTCAATTTTATCCGAAGAAATTATGGTTAAATTAACTCCCTTTAAAACAGAAGGAATCTCTTCATCGCAGGGCACTGGAATTCCTTTTGAATTAATTATTCCACCAGTTAAAGATTTAATTTTTCCATTTACTATTACAATTCCTTTAGGGATTAAGTCAAAAATCTGGGTCTCGCTTGGTGTTTTAAATATGGTTTCACTCATTTCCGGGCTAAATTTAAGAACCCAGCTCTGCTCTTTCATGAAAAAGCCAATTACTTGAAAATTTCCCTCAATTGCCAAAACCATTTCTTCTAAATCTCCTTCCACATATATTCCACCGAGTCCCATATCATCTTTAATTAGATAAACTCCAGGAGGAATAGGTTCATCAATTAATTCCAGTCCTATTGCTTTTCTCAATTCCAGATAGGACAATTTGTAAGGATAAAAGTATTTTATATTTAAAGCCTTAAAGATCTGTTCGTTTGCTTCAGAAGGGATTAATTCTTTTTCTGGAAGATAAATTTCTCTGAAATTAAATTTTTTATCTGGAACAATAATTTCTAAATTATCCAAAATCTCCAAAGATACTCTCTTTTCCAAGAGGACTGGAAAAAGAAAAAGTGGAATATTCCCAGCAAAAATTTCAATTTCTCCCTTTAATGTTGAAAAAGAAGAGGTTTCCTTACCACTCCAACCCGAGGATTTTAAATTAAAGTCATATAAAAGTTTTAAGAATTTATTATAGTCGCTGGATCTTTTTAAAGAAGAGGAAAGCATCCATTCCCATTTAAAATTTCCCCATGAATTTTGTCCTTTAAGGGGAAGGGAGAAATTAAATAATTTTTCTAAAATTTTAACATTCTCCTTCTTGATTTCCTCTTGAAAGAAGGAAATATCTTCATTCTTTAATTCAGTAAAAAAATCTGATGAACGAATAATTTTTAAAAATTCCTCAAATCCTTCCTTTACCCCGCACTCTGCTGCATAATTATTTGCTAAGGAAAATTTATAATAGCTACTAATTTTTAAATGAATCTGAGAAAATATGAGTAAGCCAAAACCGAGAATAGTTAAAACGAAGACTGTAAAACTGGTGATTAATAAAATTGTGCCCTTTTTATTCATTTTATTTTCTCCTTAAAGAAAAAGATAAAATTTTAGGAAAAATTAGTATTTGGAAAAATTTCTCATTTTCTTTCTTGAATTTGATGAAAAGCAAATTTTTATCTTTTGAATATTCAACTTTAAAAAAGGTGATTCCGTCAATTAAAGGTTGAGCTGGGCTTCTATTAACCTTTCTTCTTAAAATATTTTCCGCTGGGTCGAGAAAGTAAGAAATCTCTTTAATTAAAATAATTTCCGTGTCTTCCTTCTTATAATCAAAAGAAAGAGGATTTTTCAAAATTAAAGTCGAATTTTGTTTTTTAAAAATCTCAGTAATTTCCCCTTTTCTTTTCCCTTTAATGATTATTTTTCTGTTCTTTTTAAAACTTTTTGAATTTATTATTTGAATGCTTCTTACTCCTGCAATGGCATTTTCTAATAAACATGAAGTCTGCTCCCCATATCTGATTATGAGTTTATTCTCATGAACTTGAATGCTTTCAAGTAAATTAAATTCCTGCACATCTCTCAATAATTCTCCAGCTCTGAGAATATCCATCTTCATTTTTTCAATTGCAGAGAAACAAAATTCAGTCGTTTCCTCCTGCTCTTTTAAACGATGAAAAATTTTTTTATTAATTGCTGTAATTTTGAGGGTTAAAGTGAGAATGAGAAGAAAAAGACTCAAACTTACTAAAACCTCAAGAAGAGTAAACCCTTTATTTCTCATTCTAAAACCCTAAATTTTTTGAAATATATAATACAAATTCGGTTTTCTTCGCTGATTGATTTTTATGCCAGACCTGAATTTCAATCCTCTTCAGATTCTCAGATAAATCTAATATTTTCCATCTTCTAATGTATGTCTTCCTGTAACTTTGCAAAACCACCTCTTCTTCATAAATTCCTTGTTTTAAAATTTCACTTTCAAAAGGCACTGATTTTAAATATTCAAATTTCTCCATAATAATTTTGGATGAAAGAAAATTTGTTTCACTTTTCCTCTTAATAAGGAAACAGGTTGTAATCAGACTTAATAGAGAAATCAGTGTGAATGAAAATATAAAAAGAGAGATTAAAACTTCGATTAAGCTAAATCCTTTCTCTCTCATGTTTAACTCCCTTTTTATAAAATGCAATTCTGATGCCATAAATTTATTTCTTCTATTTTCAATAAGTTAAATTTTACTGACTTTTTTTAAGTAAACAGTTGTTTACATTCTGAATAAAAAAGTGTAAATAAATGTTTACTGAAT
>CAZWBN010000258.1:0-2763 GCA_964632095.1 uncultured Clostridia bacterium
TTTCCGTTGAAATCTGTGGAAGAGCTGAGTTATCGTCTGCTTGTTTCAGTGTTGAGAGCAATAAAAGAAGGGAGTGATTTATCTTTAATCTCAAGGTATTTCGAAATGTGGCTTTTAAAAATTTATGGAATACTTCCTGATTTTTCAAAGTGTCGAAAATGCAAGAGGAAATTCTTTAAAAAAGCCTGGCTTTCTCCAAAAAGAGATGGAATATATTGCGATCTATGTGCACCTGTAAAGAAAACTTTAATTACAGCAGCTCTTCATTCTTTTATAAACTGGGCAGGAAAAAATCCTCCTTTCAAAACCGAAAATATTAATCTTTCAGCAGAAGAACTCAGGAAAATCGGTAATGTTTTTCAGGAAATAATAATTTATCATCTTGAAAAAGTTCCAAAAACTCTTCCCCGCCTTCAGGCATAAAAGCCCTCTTTAGCATTTGAAAATTCAGCATTTGGAATTTTTTCATTTATATTTTATCCATTTCAACAATTCCTTAAAGGAAGGTCTTTTCCCGTACATGAGAATGCCAACACGGAATATTTTAGCTGTTAGCCACACCAGGAGAAGAACGGTTAATATCATTAGAATAATAGAAAACATAACTTCGTAAAAGGGAGGTTGAATTATACTCACCCTCATAAACATTACGGTTGGAGTGAAAAAGGGTATAAAGGAAAATATAACAGGAATTATTCCATTTGGATTTCTTGTTGTCATAATGGCAATAATAAAAGGAATAACAAGCGCCCAGGTAATTGGAGCAGCTAACTGCTGAGCCTCATAGTCAGTATTTGTAATGGCTCCAATTGCAGCAAAAATTGTAGCATAAAGAAAGAAACCTAATATAAAGAAAATTATAAAGAAAATAATTGTTGCAGAATTAAAAATAATAATTTCTGATTGAGGAAATTGGTAGGAAACATAAATAAAACCCACGATACCAAGAAGACTCCATATCAGCATTTGGGTAATTCCAGCACTTCCAATTCCGATAATTTTTCCCATCATAAGTTCAAAAGAATTTGTGGAGGAGAGAAGAATTTCAACTATACGAGCATTTTTCTCTTCCAGAATATTTCGCATAATAGTCATTCCATAACCCAGAATTAATCCAAACAGAAGAGAAACAAGAAATATGAGTCCAAAGTATTCACTTAAAAAGCCTGCTTTTTTCTCTTTTCCTTTTACAATTTTAATAGTTTTCAATTCCACCCTTTTCATTACTTCTTTTATTTTCTTTAGCCTTACTCCTTCTTTCTGTAGAAGAATTTTAGCAATAGAATCAGTTATTGCAATGCTGATTTCCTCAATTGTCTGATAATCGCTCACATTCTTTGCATAATATTCTGCCTCTCTTTTTTTAATTATATTTTCAGGTAATACCAAATAGGCATCATATTCTTTTTTTTCAACTTTATTTCTAAGAGATTCTTTTGTTTTATTTATAGTTTTTCTATCCGTTCTTACTTGAATTAATTGATAAACTGGTTTACCTGATTTCAACTTTCTATTCAAATTTTTAATTAATTCAGGAAAAATTTGTCCAGTTAAATCAATAACTGCGATTTTCTTTTGAGTCTCCATGCTCACCTGTGCAAAAAATATGGGGAGAAAAACAAAAGCTCCCATTATGAAGGGAGTTATAAGAGTGCTTATTAGAAAACTTTTCTTTTTAACTATTGTTAAATATTCCTTTTTAATAATTTTTACTAATTTCATTTTCTTTCTTCACCTACAACCCTTATAAAAATATCATTTAAGGAAGGCTCAGCAACTTCAAACTTTGTTAATTTAACTTTATTAACAACTGTTTTTAAGATATCCTGAGGATCTGTCTCCTTTTCAAGCTCTATTTCAACATATCTTCCAAAGTTATAAATTCTTCTTATTCCTTTTATTTGATTTAAGAAGCTATTGTCACCTTCGAATTCGAGGACTAAATTTTTCCCAAATTTAGCTTTTATTTCAGATAGCTTACCATCAAGAACTTTTTGTCCTTTATTAATTAAAGCAACATAATCGCTTAATTTTTCAGCATGTTCCATTAGATGCGTTGAATATAGTATTGTTTTTCCCTGTTTTTTTAGTTCAAGCATTATGTCTTTTAAAAGATTTGTATTAATTGGATCGAGGCCAGCAAATGGTTCATCAAAAATAATCAAATCAGGAGAATGTAGAATGGTAGAAATAAATTGAATTTTCTGTTGCATTCCTTTTGAAAGCTCTTCAATTTTTCTATTCTTCCATTCCAAAAGCTCCACCTTTGAAAGCCACTCATCAATTTTTTTAGAAATCTCGGAGCGAGACATTCCCTTTAATTCTCCAAAATAAGAGAGAATCTCATAAACTTTCATTTTACGATAAAGTCCTCTTTCTTCAGGTAGGTAACCGATTCTATTTTTAAGTGTTTCATTCATTTTTTGATTAAAAATTAAAATTTCTCCCTCATCAGGAACGAGGATATTCATAATCATACGAATGGTTGTGGTTTTTCCAGCACCATTTGGTCCCAAGATTCCATAAATCGAGCTCTGGGGAATAGATAGAGAAAAATTTTTTACAGCATAAAATCCATCAAATTTTTTTGATACACTCCTTATTTCTAATGCAAACATTTCTTAAATTGATTAATGATTATAACAATTTAATCGAAAAATTGTCAATTTTGCGAATGAATGTGAGAATAAATATGAGCGATTGTAAGCTCTCCTAAATTGCCATTAGAAAATTTTACTTAAAGAGGAATCCTCCGCAGTATAA
>CAZWBN010000259.1:0-2756 GCA_964632095.1 uncultured Clostridia bacterium
CCAGCCACCTTAGAAACAGGGCTTACAATAAATGTCCCTCCTTTTATAGAAGAGGGAGATATTATTAGAATAGATACTCGAGAAAATAAATATTTAGAGAGAGTTAAAACAAAATAGTCTAAAATACTTCCCGAACTACTCTAACATTTTCAAATGCATCAATTACTTTTATAACAATCATATTATCTGAATTAGGTTTAAGAGGAAATTCCACATTGAATTGTTCCTCTTGTGAATCACAGATTTCATCCACTGGAAAAATCACTTTCCATTTATCAGGTCTTATCAAATATTCAACTTTTTGGATATAAGAACCAGTATCTTTTGCAATAAAAGAAATCTTCAACTTTGAACCCTTTTTATTTACAATTAAATTTTCAACTTCAGGAGGAGTATTATCAATGACGAATAAATCACTGATTTTTTCGGAAGAAAGTTCATTCCCGGGTGGATTATCAATGGAATCGGAAACTTTTATTTTAATTCTGTATTTTCCATCCGGCAGAGAAACAGTTTCAAAAGTAAAAATATTATCTGTATAGTTTTCCCTTAAAATACGCCATTTATTTTCATTTTCATTTTTTATATAAATCGTATAGATAAGTCTATCTTCATTTAAATCTTTCCCTTCCCATTTTATAGTTTGGAATCCTTTTCGAGTTATCATCTTGGGAGCAATCTTCACTTTTGATGACTTTCTAACAGGAGATTCTTCCAGGCCCCATATTTCTTCTTCAGAAGGGGGAGGTTTTCGATAAACTTTATTTGGTGGGAGAAGTTCAATTTTTATTATTTCAGGAGGCAAATTCATCTGTTGATAAAATAATTCTAATTTCTTTAACTGAGGAGTTTTACCTTTTACCGAACTTTTCAATACTGCTTTAACCTGTATAAATCGAGCTTTTAGATTGAAAATTTTCTCCGGTGGTCTTTGATATGAAGGGGACCAATCACTCCATCCTGGTCCAGGATTTTTTGAATTTCCAGTTCTTGTAAAAACCTGGATATTTGTGCCTTCCGGTATTACTGCATCCCACATTATTCTTCCCCATCTGGAAAGTGCACCTGTATCCAACACTTCAGATAAATATTCCCCTTTCAGTCCCTGCTCTGGAAGTAAGGAATAAAGATAAGGAGGGTTATTTGTTATAAAATAAATTTTAGTTCCTGATTTCAAAATCTTATATATTTGCTCACAATCTTCCTGACTTATTAAATCAACCTTTTTATTTAAAGAATTTACAGAAAAAATTCTCCCTTCATTACCTGTTGCCAAAATAATCTCTTTTTCACCAGAGAAAAAAGTTATGGAATATATTGAATTTTTTGAAGAATGCCAAATTAACTCACTCCTACCATCCGGATAAATTTTATATAAAGCTCCTGGCTGAGTAACTACACCTACTGGACTAACTCCAGCCTTCTTGGATTTCTCTGAAGAATCAATATCTGCACTAACAGTTACTGAAATATCCTCAAGAAAAGAGCTTAATTTAAAAGATGGTTTAATTTTCTCGGAAACTTTTCCTCCTGTTGCAACATATATATTTCCTTCCTTATCATAGATCAAATCTTTGATTTCCTCATAGGGAGATTCAAATAAAATAGATGGTGTACCAATTGATGTGAACTTATAGACCAGTCCACTTCCACCTGTGCCTGCTAGGATTTCTCCTTTATTATTAGTTCTTAAACAGAGAACATGATTCTGAGGGCATCTAAAAAATATCTCTCCTTTTCCACTACTATCAACCTTATATATTCCTCCACTCTCTCCCACTCCTATCCATAGGTAATTATTGTGCCATAATATATCCCAAATGTAACGACCCTCGGGATTAAAAAATTCAGATGTTTTCCCCTTAGGAGTTATCTTATAAACTTTTCCATTCGGTGATGTTCCCGCATATAAATTTCCTTTATCATCCATTGCAAGGGAATAAACATCCATTTCAGGAGCATCAAAAAGAAGTTTATAATTACCCGAAATGCTAATTTTATAAATTTTCCCATTATGACCTGTCCCAAGATATATATTTCCCGAATTATCTACAAGAATAGATAAATAAAATTCTTCTGGAGGAGCTTTTAATTTTTTATGTGCTGGGGCAAGGAATAAAAATCCATCTGAGGACACAGAAAGTCCCTTTAATCTCCCTCTCAAAAAATCTCCTTTTTTATCAACCACCCATTTAGTTGGAGATACAGAATATAAATTTGAAATCGATAATATTAATAATGCAAAAATTATAATTAATATTCTCTTTTTCATTATTTTACTCCTTTATTTTTATAGGGATTATAGTTGAGCCATTAAAAACAAAAGGAACAGGTAATTGGTATTCTTTTATTGTGGAAAAGGATGTTATAGAAGGTGCGGAAGAAGCCCTTGGAGAAAGGAACATTCTTTTAATTGTAGGAGGGAGATTTGGCATTTCTTCGCCATTTAGAAAAATGCCTTTTTTAGAAGTATATAATTTAAAATATATTCGATTGTTCTTCCTTAAATTATTTAATAATCGAATTAATTGATCCAAGCTTCGAGGCATAAAATATCTCTGGCGATACTGAGCGGTTTCTATTTGAAAAAGAGAGCGTGCATCCCCTATTAGAATATTGAATTCGCTCCCAGGGGAAAGATAAGGAACCTTTAAACTAACTCTATTCTCAACTAATTTACCCTTAGAAGTTCGGGAATAAATTTCTATATTAAGAATATCACCTGGTTTTGCTTCAAATTTATCAATAAAAACTTT
>CAZWBN010000260.1:0-2753 GCA_964632095.1 uncultured Clostridia bacterium
TTCTGGAATTGCATCTGAAATTGATTCAGCTAATTTAAAAATTGTTTTCTTTATTTCCCCTGTTTCTCTTTCTGCCCATATAGAGACAAAATAAGGTCCTTTCCAGAATGTTAGAGAACCTGATAAATAGAAAGAGCCCTGACCTACTCCCAATTCCTGATTTTCATAATCATGGCTGAAAACTCCAAATGCATCCTCGGGTGAGCCCATATCAAAAAAATCAACTATGATGGGTGGCTGACCAGACTTCCTGAATTCTCTTACAAGTAAAATTTTAAAATTGTAAGAACAATAAACTTCTCCAGAGCCATCAATGTAATCAAAAATAGTTTTTGGATTGTAAATCTGGTCATCTCCATATTTTTCCCATCCATTAATCTCTTCTGGTAAGAATTTTTTTAATTCAGTGGTCATTATAGACTCATTCAGGATTAATAAAATAAAGAAAATAATCAATGGAAGTCTTTTCATCTCCCAACATTTTAGCTGTATAAGAAAAATATGTCAATTTTATTTTAATTCTTTTAGGAATTTTAATACTTCCTCCACCAGTCTGTCCAAGTTCCTGTTAAAAAAGTGGTCAGCTCCTTCAATCAATGCACTTTCGCAGTGAAGATTGTATTTTTTGCAGAATTTTTTAAGTTCTGTAAAATCATTTGCTCCTCTATCCAATTCACCCGCTAAAAAAAATATCTTTATTTGAGAATTTTTAATTTTGAATTTTATTTCCTCTGGATAATTACTTCTGAGTCCAATTGTTATTAGATGAGAAATATTCGGATTTTTAAGGGAAACTTTAAATGCAACCTTTGCTCCAAAGGAATATCCGATTAAAATGAGATTTTTGGGTTTAATGTATTCATTTTTTAAAGCAAAAGCAATTGCTCCTTCTAGGTCCCTCTCCTCCAGTAATCCATGGCCATAAAAGCCTTCTGAATTCCCGACACCCCTGAAGTTAAATTTTAAAGTTGAATATCCATTCTCAAGCAATGTTTTTTCAATTGCAACTATAACAGAAGAATTCATATCCCCTCCGTAAAGAGGGTGAGGATGAGATAAAATTGCTACTGGAGGATTTCTTTATATTATTTGAAATCAATTTTCCACAAATTGTTTAACAAAGTATTTTGCTGTCAAAGGTTCTCCAGTAGCTCTTTTAATCATTTCATCCCAGCGATATTTTGCTCCTGGTCTTAAAACCTTTTCTTTAATATATTCACCGATTCTTTTATTGTTCACATATGAGATATCAGCTGGGTCTTGGTGAAGGATGTGATTAGCTATATAATAATGCAATTGAGAAGCGAACATTTCTCCCAACATGTAATTATGATAATAAACTGGTGAAGATGTGAAATGAATCTTTGCAGCCCAATCCGGATTATCCCTTCCTTCTGGTCGATGAACGAATTGATATTTCTCCACCATATCCCACCAGAGTTTATTAAGATTCTGGTCTGGATTTTTGTATAATGCTCTTTCAAAATTAAACATTACCTGAGCCCATCGGGCGAAGATAAGCTGTTTAAATTTTAAACTTTTTCTTAAAATTGGTTTTAATTTTTCAATTTCGGATTTATCGATATTCAGCATATCCCTCATCCAATTCGGGTCTCTTGATAGCCTTCCAAAAAGCATTGCAATTGCCTCTGTTGTAAAAATATGGGCATATCTTCTTAGGAAAAATGGTAATTTACGGTCAATAAATTTACTGTATACCCCGTGTCCACATTCATGGAGGATAGTCTCCATCCATTGTTCTGTATCTTTTATATTCGCAAGAATACGAACATCTCCTTTTCTATCAATATTAATTGTATAAGCATGAGGATTTTTACCTTTCTTTTCATAGAGGTCACTTCTCTGAATAATATCATCCACAGGAAGACCAATACCATCATAAAATTTTATTGCCAGTTTTACAATGTCCTTTCCCTTATAATATTTATCCAAATTTATATCTCCAATAGTTGGTCCTTCCTGGAAAAAAGGGTCATTGTAATGCCATGGTCTTAAATCTTTCTTTTCAATCCCATATGCTTTACAAAGAGCATTGTCAAGCTCTTCTTTAAGTTTTTTAAAGAGTTCATCAGTTAATTCCTTTAATTCTTCAAAAATTTTTACAAGCTCTTCTTCACTTTGTTCATTAAGAGCAAGAGCCATTACATAATAGTTATCGAAACCGAGACTTTTTGCTGCTTTGTTTCTTAATTTAACCAGCTTTATCAGATTATTTGCTACTTCCTTTCCAACTTGTTTACTCGCTAACCATGCTTTTTTCCTTTTTTCCATGTCCTTTGTTTCTGTTTTTAAGATTTCTCTTATGTAATTATCCGTAACTTCCTGCCCATCCATTTTTCCTCTAAAAGTATTAAATTGTTTTTCAACCGTGGTGCTTAATTTAATTATTTCTTTTAAAAGATTTTTATCCACTTGATTTTCTAAATAGCTGTTATAAAGAATAACCAATTGTCTTTTAAGTAAAGGGTCCTTTATTTCACCGCTTTCTTTTATTTTTTTAAGTTTTTTAAAATCTTCTTTATTCGAATATATCTCAACCAATTTTAATTGTAGTTTTTCAAATTTATCGTAATCCTCTTTTTTCCCTGTTATAGTAGCATTCCAGTAAGCAAGATTAATATCTCTGAGCAATGGTTCCACAACTTCCTGATGTTTCTTTATGAACTGAGATAAATCCTTTTCAGGTTTTTGCACACAGGCATTACAAAATCCAATTAATATTCCAATTACAA
>CAZWBN010000261.1:0-2733 GCA_964632095.1 uncultured Clostridia bacterium
TTCAAGCAATGATAGAAGAAGGAGTAAAATATTTTATTTTCTCCTCAAGTGCAGCAGTTTATGGAATTCCTGAATTTACACCAATTACTGAAGAACATCCATTAAATCCTGTGAATCCATATGGAGAGACAAAATTTTTCGTTGAAAAAATGTTACAGAATTTTGATAGAGCCTATGGATTAAAGTATGTTTCACTGAGGTATTTTAATGCTGCAGGTGCAGACCCTGACGGAGAACTGGGAGAACTTCATGAGCCTGAGACACATCTTATACCGAATATTCTGCTTTTCCTTCTTGGCAAAAAAGAGAGATTTGAAATTTACGGGAATGATTTTCCAACACCTGATGGCACAGCTATCAGGGATTATATTCATGTAACTGATTTAGCAAGAGCACACATTTTAGCTTTAGAGAGACTTTTGGAGACTAAAAAAAGCGAGGTGTTCAATTTAGGAATGAAAAAAGGATATTCTGTTCTGGAAGTTGTAAAAGAAGTGGAAAAAGTAACAGGGAAAAAAGTGGAGTATACTATTAAGCCGAGAAGGGAAGGAGATGTTCCAGTTCTGATTGCAAGTGAAGAGCGAGCAAGAAAAGAACTGAACTGGAAACCTCAATATTCTGACTTAAAAACCATAATCCAAACTGCCTGGAACTGGCATAGAAAACAGATTACTTGATTTTGCATGGAATGCTTTTGTTAAATTTTTTATTTTTGTAAGAGGAGGTTTTTTATGACAATGGGATGGATAATTCTGGGAATTGCGATAATTCTTATTGTTTTCTTTATAGGAATTTACAATTCCTTGATAAGACAAAAAATGCGGGTAAAAAATGCATGGAGTCAGATAGATGTTCAACTTAAAAGAAGACACGACCTGATTCCAAATCTCGTAAATGCTGTTAAAGGTTATATGAAGTATGAAAAGGATACACTCACACAAGTAATCGAGGCAAGGGCAAAGGCTGTTAGTGCAAGAGATAATGGAAATCTGGAAGAAATGGGAAAAGCAGAAGGAGAACTAACCGGAATACTTGGAAGACTTTTTGCCCTTTTTGAGAGATATCCTGAATTAAAAGCGAATAAAAATGTTATGGCTCTTCAGGAAGAACTAACAAATACAGAGAATAAAATATCTTTTGCAAGACAGTTCTATAATGATATGGTCATGAAATACAATACATCAATTCAGGTTTTTCCAAAAAGCATAATTGCAGGGATGTTTGGATTTAAATCCTTCAATTTCTTTGAGATAGAAAAACCAGAGGAAAAAGAAGCACCAAAAGTGGACTTAAATGTCTGAGATTGTAACCTTTTATGATTTACAGAAAAAGAATTTAAGAAAAACCATATTTTTGATCTTTTTCTTTCTCATACTTGCAGGAATTATAGGATTTCTTGTGGACAGTTACTTTCTTGGATTCCCATATCGAACAGGTTTTCCCATTGCAACATTTCTGGCTTTGCTGATATCTGGCACACAGTCCTTAGTGTCCTATTTTAAAGGAGACAAAATAGTGCTTTACTCAGTTAAAGCAAGACCTGCAAATCCTGAGGTTTTTGAAGAAAAAAAGCTGATAAATATAGTTGAGGAGATGAAGATTGCATCAGGTCTTCCAATGCCAAAAGTTTATATAGTTGACACAGATGTTCCAAATGCATTTGCAACAGGAAGAGACCCTGAACACTCTTCGGTCGCTGTAACAAGAGGACTCATGAAATTACTTAACCGGGATGAACTTCAGGGAGTTATAGGGCATGAGATGGCGCACATAAGAAACCGGGATATTTTAACAATGACAGTTGCAGCAACATTGCTTGGTATAGTGGTTCTCCTTTCTGATATGGCTTTAAGAAATTTATGGTGGGGTGGAGGCAGAAGAAGAAAGAAAGGAAAAGGCTCGGGAAATGCAGTAATATTGATTTTGCTTTTAGCTTTAGCAATTCTGGCACCACTTATTGCAAGGCTCGTATTTCTTTCAATATCAAGGAGCAGGGAGTACCTTGCTGATGCAGGCTCTGTTGAATTTACAAGAAATCCAACCGCACTTGCAAAAGCATTAGAAAAGCTTGCTCTAAAACAGACCGGTAAACCCATTGCAAACAAAGCCATTTCTCATATGTGTATTGTATCACCTCTAAGAAGTTCTTTAATGGAAAAGGAAAATCTATGGGCGGATTTATGGAGCACGCATCCACCCATCCAGAAAAGAATATGGTATTTAAAGAAAATGGCTCATGCATTGTAGATATGAATAGTTACTCTACAATTCTGTATTAAGTTATATAATTTATGTTTCAAAAAACATGCAATTCACTGTTTTTGAGAAAAGGAAATCAGAAGCTATAACTGCAGGAAGTTCAAGGACAATAGTTACAAAAAGAACTTTACATCGTTGGCTTCAATTCCGAAATATCTATTTGTTGTAATATTCTTTTTGTAAAACACTCTGAGCAATTTTGTTGCTGGGGCCATCTCCCCTTGCAACATTAACTGATACTTTTCCCTCTAATGCTTCAAATATTTCTGCTACATCCTTATGAGTAAAACCAGGACAAAGTATTATAGAATGTATTATTTCCTTCTCATAAATATTCTTAGCAACTTTTATTGCTTCTTCTCGATTTCTCACTAAATAAGATATGAGTCTTAATCTTCCTGTATCAATGATACTATTATGCTTTTTATAATCAGCATCAACAGCATGTGCTAAGAATAATACCTTAAAAGCCAT
>CAZWBN010000262.1:0-2730 GCA_964632095.1 uncultured Clostridia bacterium
AAGAGTTAGCATTTAATTCCCTTTTTCCTCTTGTTAAAGGAACAATGGAAAATATCGAGAAATTTGGAATAAAAGAAGCATTAACAGGACCTCTTATCCGAGGAGACCTTGAAACAATTCATGCTCACATTAAAGCTCTTGAAGATAAACCGGAGGAGTTGAAAATTTATCATCAGTTCTCATTAAAAATACTTAAATCCTTTAAAATAAAAGGCATTAAAAAATTCAATTCTTTAGAATCATTATTTATGAAGGAGGAAGAATGAAAGAGTTAAAAAAGCTTTATATTTTTATATTAGTCTTTTCAATTCTTTTCCCTCCTTTTCTCTATTCTTCTGGGTGGAAAATCTCTCTTGGAGCTGGTTATAATTTTATAAATCTTAAAGACCTTGAAGCAGGACTTGATTTCTGGAACAATGTGACGATAAATATTATGGGTGTTAAAAGAACAGAGGGTTGGAATATCCCGCAATTAGAAAAAATAAATGGTTCCACATCCTATCCTGCTGTTTCATTAATGTTTGAGAAGGAATTCAGTGAAAAATTTTCTTTACTTTTTGGCATCGAAAATGGTCACGGCTCAATTAATCCTCAGCAGAATATAGGTAATATTGACACAGATTTTTATAATATTTATTTCAATTTCAAAGAAACATACAATTTAACTGCTCCTTTTGCAGGATTTAAATTTTCTCCTCTAAAGACGGAGGGATAGGTCTGGTCTTTTCAATAGTATTTTCCAGGTGGAATATTAAGAATGATTTAAAAATCAAAACAACAATTATTCAGGTTTCTCCTTTTATGGAACTCGGATTTAGATGGAAAAGAATAGGTATAAGCGGAAGAACTGGATATAACTTCGGGAAAGCAGGAGATATATTGACAGATTATTTCTATAAATTTAGCATGTGGTCTACTTTCCATTTTCCAATTTACCAGGAAGGCTCTGGCACTGCAAAATTATGGATAGGAGAGCAATTAGTTGAACTTGCAGGAAATCAATACTGGAATAAAACATACATTTTTTCGGATGAAAAAACCTTTAGAAACTGAAACTTTACGAAATATTAAAAATGCTGAAATAATATATCAGGAACATATTTTATTATATCTTTGAATTTTTATTTTTGATTTTATTTGTTTTCAGTAGGAAGTTTTAACTCAATTTCCATAATATTGTTTTCTAAATTGTGTTCTTCAAAATTACCTATATTATCTATTTCAAATTTAACTCTGACCGAGTTTTTATTTTCCAATTCTTTGGCTGGGATTGTGGTAAATATAGTGAATTTTTCTAAAGGGATAGGAAAATTTTTATTAAGGCTTAGATAGCCTATTGTGTCTATTTTTTTTCCATCAAGATACCAGTGAAATTGAAAGGTGCGATTGCCTATATCATTACCTATGTTTTCACATTCTGCTTCAAACATATAACTCTCTTCACCAACTTGTTTTACTGTGATTTTATTAACTTTTAAATCAGGTTTTGGAGGTAACTTTCCACAAAATGGCAATTTTATTTCGCAAATATTATTATTTTCATTTTCTTCAGGAATTGAATTTTCCGGGTCAACAGTTAATTTTATTTTGCAAGCTTTTTGAAAATACTCAATGGGCTCTATTTTTATTTCAAAAGGAACACCACCTCCTATATGAGGCACACTTTGATTTAATGTTTTATTGTCAATATAAATTCCTTTATTTTCACTATCAATTAGGGAAAGTTCAAGAGGAACTTTGAAAGGGCCATCACCTTTACCCTTGTTTTTTACTATACCATGAATTTCAATTTCTCTTAGTTTACCCCGATAAGGGCTGGTAAATTTTCTAAATTCTATTAGATAATCTGGGTTTCCCTCTTCTGGTTTTTCCCCCCTTCCAAGTGGAATTCTAATTACATTATTTAGTTTATCAAGCTCAGGAATTTCATATTCTGTATCCAGAATAAATTCAATTTCCTTTGCAGTTTGATAATGTTCTGGCCAAATAGAAAAGCCTGTGTCAATAACTTTTGATTCTCCTGAATTAATAGGAAGTTCATAGGGATGAAGTTTTCTTTCTCCTCTTACCTTTATGGGGTAAAGATAAAATTCAAATCTAATTCTCTTTCTTAGAGGAGCAGTCCCTTTATTATATATGCGAAGAAATAATTTTCGATTTCCGTGCTGGTCTGGAGGTTGTAATAACGATTCGTCAAATTCAGGAACAAGATCAACAACTTTTTCAGGATCCTGAGGTTTAGGCACGGGTTTACAATCTCCAAATTTAACTTCAAAAGTGTTATTTTCTTCATTTGTTTCAGGGATTTCATTATCAGGATCCACCATTAATTTTACTTTACAGCCAACCTTTTTAAAAAATTTATAAATACTTATCTTAGAAGAGGGTTTAATAACCTTACCGACGTGCTCTTTGGAATAAATTTTATCAGGAGGAATATAAATTTTTCCTGATTGTAAAATGTTATTTTCGTTATCAAAAAGCTCCCACTTTACCTTTACCGGCTTTTCTATTTTACCTTCACCAATATTAAGAGTAAAAATCTCCACATCAGAGTAATCTTGAGATGCCACTATTTCTAAATCTATCTTTTCTAACTTCCCTTTCTTAGTAAAATCAATTAGTTGAGGACGCACTTTAAAAGGAGAAAATTCTCTTTTATATTTCAAGCCACCAACATATATAGTAAAGGATTTTTTGGGACCATTTGGGGGATTAGCAACTACTTCG
>CAZWBN010000263.1:0-2718 GCA_964632095.1 uncultured Clostridia bacterium
CCTTTTTGAAAATTTCTCCAATTAATTTAAGTAGATCTTCTTCTTTAAAAGGTTTTGGTAAAAATTTAATCTTCGAAGCCCTAATGAATTCTTGAGTTCTATCACTTAACATATCCCCTGAGGTTAAAATTATAGCGTCTGGACTGAACATCCTTTTATCCCTTATTGTTTTATAGAGCATTTTTCCATCCATACCTGGCATACGCACATCAGAAATTAGAAAATCAAAACTTTTTTCCTTTAAAATTTCAAAGGCTTCTCTTCCATCCTTTGCAACTTCTACTTCACAGCCATGTTTTTTCAATATATATTTAAATAATTGAGCTACTGATGGTTCATCTTCAACTACAAGAACTCTTCTTTTCATTTTAATTTCTTCTTCAGGCGCTGAAATCTCCTCTCTTTCTTTCTCTTCCTTAATTTTCTTTACAGGCAATTCTATATAGAATATTGTTCCTTCACCCAATTTTGACTCAACTCTAATTTCTCCATCATGGTCTTCAACTATTCTCTTAACTATTGCTAAACCAAGACCTGCGCTTTTTGTGTCTTCTTTTGTGGTAAAAAATGGCTCAAAAATTTTAGGGAGGTCTTTCTCTGGAATCCCTGGACCATTATCAACAACCTTTAAAAGCACCTTTGAATTTTTTAGCTCTGTTTCTATGATTATTTTATTTCCTTTCCCATGATTAACAATTGCATAATGAGCATTATTTACTAAATTCAAAATTACTTGTTGAATTTGATGCCAATCTGCCTCTATGTTGGGAAGAGAAGGCTCAAGCTTTTTTTCAATTTTAATATTATCCAATTTAAGGTCATATTCTTTAATCTCTATAGTTTTTTCAACAATTTGATTTAAATTGACTATCTTCTTTTCTGTAGTCTTACCCCTTACAAGACTCAACAAATTCCTTACTATCTTATGACATCTCTGTGCATCATTATAAATCCTCTCGATCATCTCTCTCTTACTCCCTTCCATTCCCTCTCCTAATAGGAGCCCGGAAAATCCTATTACAGCAGAAAGAGGATTATTTAACTCATGAGCTATACTTGCTATCATTTCTCCAAGAGTTGACAATTTCTCTGAACGAATAATTTGCTCTTCTAATCTTCTGATTTCGGTCAAATCCCTGAAAAAAACCACTGCTTTTTCTGCTTCAGGAATGTAACTCAGACTTGCTTCAACCTCTTTTACTTTCTTATTTTTATCAATGAGTCTAAATTGAAATTTGTTTATCTGATAATTTCCCTGCATCTGTTCAAGACAATAGGAATATACTTGTGCCTTTCTACTCTCGGATACTAAATCAATTAAGTTTACTTTGCTTTCGAGTTCTTCTCTTTTATAAGAAGTTAAATTCTCAAATTCTCTGTTAACTTTTACAAAAAACAGTTTTTTATCAATAATTGCAATTGGAAAAGAACTGTTTTCAAAAATTACATCTATTTCAGAAAGATGAGCCTCTTTGCTCTTTTCCTTAAATATATTCACCACATTTATTTTTCCTTCTAAATGAATAATTTTAGATTCCCCTTCAAGCCAGATTAAGCTTCCATCCTTCTTCAGAAAGGGTATTTCAATCCCTTTCAGCTCGTTCTTCTTTAAAACATTTTCAAAATAATTAAAAAATTTCTTATGATAATTTTGAGGAATAAACTCTGTAATGTGGATATTCAGGATTTTTTCCAGTAACAAGCCAAAAGAATTCTGAAATTTCTCATTTGTATAAATTATATAACCTTTCTCATCCAGAACAATTATAAAAAGATTTGATAGATTAATAATTTTTTCAAAAAAATTACTTTTTTGCATTGGTTTCCCCTTTAAAAAATATAAGTAAAGGTTATGGCCGGTGTTATAATATTCATATCATAAACTCCAGGCATCCCCCTATTCATTAGTTCTTGTGCTGAAATTCTTCTTTTCTTTCCCATCATATATTCAAGCCCTATATCAATTATAAACTCCTCAGTTCTATACCCTATCCCGAAAGTTAAAACATTAAATGTATATGTTGGTAGTAAGATATTCATTGTTTTATCCGGACCTGGAGCCGGGTCATAGTAATAACCGGTTCTCAATGCTATTTTTTTCGAGGGAGAAAATTCTAATCCAAAACGAAATTGAATCTTATCTTCCCAATAAAATTTCATTTTATCCGCTTCCTCTGAGCTAAAAAGTTCCCTCCAGCCATGATCATCGTAAGAAGTGCTGATTTCCTTCTCTGTACTCCATTGAGTCCACTGAACATCACCTGTTATTACTAAATTTTTACATGGCTTTATAGCAATCCCTCCAGCAATCCACATAGGCCATGTAATATCTCTCTTAAAATTTGATTCTGGATTAAAACTTAAAAAAGATAATACTGGAACTTCGGCTTTCCCCTCAAAACCTATTTTAACGGGAGTTTTCAAAGATAAACCAAAACTTAAAATTCTTGATGGTTCAATCAATATTCCAATTGTTCCTCCATAGCCATATCCGCTCGAATCCTCTTCATATTGCCCTAATCCCTCAAAAGCCGGCATTTTTAAAGTCAGCATGCCATAGTAAATATTCAAGGCTGCTCCAATAGATAAATAGTCGTTTATTCTGCAAGAAATCACAGGAGAAAAAGCTATAACTCCAATTCTTCCATACCATTTTAAAACTTCTCCATTTGTTAAATCTTTCAAATCATTTCCTTTCCACTCAGCTCCAGTATGAGA
>CAZWBN010000264.1:0-2713 GCA_964632095.1 uncultured Clostridia bacterium
TTTTTCCCAAATCAAAAACCAATAAATAAACAATTCTTTTTCCATTTCTTCGTAATTTTTAAATTTTCTTGATACAATTTTCCAGAAATTCTCGTTGTGTTTTCTTTCTTTTAAGTGGGCGATTTCGTGAAAAATTATGTATTCGATTAAGTAGTCAGGTAAAAATTTCATTAAGGTATTTATCGTTAAATTTCTTTTTTTACTGCAACTTGCCCATTTGGTTTTCATTTTTCGATAAAAAATTTTATTTACTCTCTCTTTCAATTCCTCGCAATTTTTCTTGACAAACGAGCACACTAATTCTCTAAACTCTTCCTCTTCTCTTTTAAAAATCCTCTTTTTCTCTGCTTCTTTCATATAATCTTTTATGAGTTTCTCTTTATTCTCTATCCATTTTTTGTGCTTATTTAAAACGACTTCTGGACTATGACCAAAAGGAAGGACAAGCAAAAGTTTTCCTGTTTTAAATTCCAGTCTCGGATATTTTACATCTCTAAAAGATACCTCGAACCTTTGCCTTTTATCATTCTGCATAATTTTTCACGCTATCAATCAATTTTTTATATAACTCATCCATTTCCTTTAAAGAAAATTCATATTTGCTTTTAAGCCTTCTCATAAATTTCCTCACTTCTCTTTCTACATCTTTTCTTATAGTCACCTGATTCAACCATCCTGGAAAGAGATATTTCTGAATAGACTTTGACAATTTTCTCACCTCATCAATAAGCTCTTCTCTTTTTCCAAGTTTTCCTTCGAGCGAAAGAAGAATCGAATATTCAAAATTTGAAAATCCAAGATTTTTCTGTCTCGCAGTAAGCTGATTCATCTCTTCTATTATTTTTGCTCCTTCAATATAAATTCTCTTATAGTCTTTGGTTTTCTCTTTCCATAATTGAATAAGTCTTTCAACCTTCTCAACCAAGGATTCATAAACTGGATTCTTATGCCTTTCAACAAGCACAAATCTTTGCAGTGTGAAAAGCATGTTAACTGCTTTCTCTTTTCTACTTTTTACCCTCTCTTCTAACTTTCTAAGATAATTTTCATCAAAACTAATAATAGGAAGCTCTTTATCAAGCTCTTTAATCTCTACTGATTTATGAACAAATTTTATGGTTTTTTCAAAAAACTTCTGAACATACGCATCTACACTCGGACTCTGAAGCACTACTTTCATATAATAGGTATATATTCCGGAAATCCATTTATAAGTTTCAAAATAATTAAGTTTCACTTCATGAGGACCAAGAAGTTCAAAAATTTTTCTTAAACTTCTGTATTTTTCTATAAACTCCTCCCCTTTTCTTTCATCAGTTGTTAAAATCTCGATAGCTTTTAAAAGAGTTTCTCTTTCAAAATCTCTTGGTATTCCTTTAAATATTTCAAGGATTTCATTAATAAGAATAGTAAATTCTCTTTCTAAACTTCCATAATCCAGTATCACATTTTTAACATCTCCAGCACTATACATCTCGAAGGCTTTTCTAAATTCTTTTAAAATTCCCACATAATCAATAATAATTCCTGCTTCCTTCAAACCTTTAAAAGGTCTGTTTGTTCTTGCTATTGCCTGAAGTAGCCTGTGCTCTTTCAACGGCTTATCAAGATACATTACCTGAAGAATTGGTGCATCAAAACCAGTTAGAAGCATATCAGTCACAATTAAAATTCGAGGAAATTCTTCTTCTTTAAATTTAATTATTATATCTTTTCTTATATCACTTATATCTTTAAATCCATATTTCTCTTTAGTTTCAGCAACATGTCGAACAAGAAGAGGGTCACTTTCTCTCTCGCTTTCGGTCATTACAACTTTAAAATATTTATCAGGTAAATGTTTAGCGAGCTCACTTTCATAAATGACGCAGGCTTTTCTGCTCCCTGCTACAACCATTCCTTTAAATTTTCCATCAAAATTTTCTTTAAAATGATTTGCTATATCTTCTGCAATAACTTTGATTCGTTTCTCATCTTCAAGAAAAAGCTTGATATAATTCAACTTTTTCCTTACCTTCTCTTCTACTTCTTCTTTTATCTCTTCGGGTATTTCTTCAAATTCAGACTCAAGAAATGCCTCTAATAAATCTTTTTTTAGATGAACATCTTTTTCCAATCTCGGTTGATAAATAATTTTTACTGTAAATCCATCTTCTATAGAATCAGTGATAAAATATTTATCAAGATAAAGTTCCTTGGGTGGGTTACTGAATTCACGATAAGTATCTTTTCCTCTTTTTGCTATGGGAGTTCCAGTGAAAGCGAAAAAGAAAGCATTTTTAAGTATATTTCTCATCTGAGAGGCAAGTATTCCATACTGGGTTCTATGTCCCTCGTCAATAAAAGCTATAACATTTTTCCTTGTCATTATTGTTTCTCTATTTTCTGAGATTTTCTCCATTATATTTTGTAAATCCTTAAGTTCTTCAGGTCTAAATTTATGAATAAGCACAATGAAAATTCCCCTTTTCCCTCTATAATTATCAAAACTTAAAACTTTTTCGAGTGCTTTTATAGAACCAATAATTTCAGGTTTCACAATATACAGAGAACTAAATTCCGTATTCAGTTGGTCTTCGAGTTCTATTCTATCAACAATGAAAAATATGGTTGGATTCCCAAGCTCTTTAAGAAAATAGAGCTTATTTGCGGAAAAAATCATGGTTAAGGTTTTTCCAGAACCCTGCCAGTGCCATATTAAACCTTTATTTTT
>CAZWBN010000265.1:0-2713 GCA_964632095.1 uncultured Clostridia bacterium
CCTAAGAAATTTGGGATAGAGAAATTGTTCCGTAAAAAGAGAGAATTTTAAAGAATTACAAAAGAATTTGTAAAAAGAAAAGGCTTAGTCTAAAATAACATATTATTGAGAAAAAAAGAATGGATTTAAATAAAGATTTGAAAGGAAAATTAAATATTCTTAAAAATTATCTTGAAAAGAATAATAATGAGACTTAAAAGTAAAACATTTATATTCATATTTTTTATCATTTTTCCTATATTCTGTGCGAAAGCAATCTCTAAGAATTTTTCAATTAAATTATCTGGTGGTTATGCTATTATGATTAATAAAGGAGGAGACTTAGAAACTTTATTTGATAGTTCTTCTGACTATTGGGACTTTATGAGTAAAGTAGGAAATTGGACATCTGGAAGCCATACTTTCACCCAATATAAAAATTCTTATCCAGATATTAATCTCGAGATTTTAATAAATTCTAAAACAAAAGATTTTTTTTATGCTTTTGGGATTGAAGTGGGATTGATTTCAAGGAAATGGAATCCAAATTTTCAATATTCATATCAAGGTTTAGCTCCCTCTGATAAGATACAGGGCAAACTTGAATTTAATATTAATTTTATTCCAGTGGTATTTTCTGGTTATATGGTTTTTCCCATTGGAAATTCTTTCAAAATTAATTTAGGAGGAGGGTGGGGAATTTATTTTAGCAGATTGAAAATAATTCAATCTCAAATTTATTCTTTACTCGATTATAATTATTCGATTGGAGATAAAATTATTTTTCAAGGAAGAAGCATAGAAACAGGTCCTCAGTTTAAAATTGGATTGGAGCAGAGAATTTTTTCTAAATTTGCTTTAGCAATAGATTGTCTTTATAGATTTACTACAGGTTTTAGTGATCTTCAAGGAACAGTGAATTGGGAAATAGAAGATAGTAGTTGGGGAACTTATAAGGAATCATATGATAATCAATTTTTGTGGCTTGGAGAAAATTCAATTGGTGAAAAAAAATATTACTTTTTAGCCTATGATTTTAATAAAAAATCATATGAAAA
The DNA here is from genome assembly GCA_964632095.1 of uncultured Clostridia bacterium. Taxonomy (GTDB): domain Bacteria; phylum Acidobacteriota; class Aminicenantia; order JdFR-78; family JdFR-78; genus JdFR-78. Next base: position 1,038 of record CAZWBN010000265.1, read on the forward strand.
TGTTGAAAAATTTAAATTTTGGTTAGAAGATTTTGTGATTAGAATGGGAATAAAATTTTATTTTTAATTCCTATCTATAATTTTTCAAATTAACATATACCGAATAATTTTTTTTACTTTTTAATCCTGATTTCGTTACTGCTAAAATTTTGTAATAATAGACATTATTGCTTTTAATGGATGAATCAAAGTAAAAAGGGAATTTAACTTCTGCAATTTTATTTTTTTCATTGGGCATGAAATCTTTTTTAGTATCTCGATGAATAGAAAAATGAGAAAATTCCCCCCAATCATCCCATTTATAGGGTAAATTTGACCAGATTTTATCATTCCATTTTATTAAAATTCTCTTTTGTGAAGGAATAAATTTAGCTTCTATACCTTGAACAGGGGGTGGTTCAAAATTTACTGAAAGAGATTGTCTTGGTTTATCTTTAATAGTTTTAACAAACATTCTAAGAGCTATTTCTCTATTAGTTCCTTTATATCGATGCTCACCTGTATAATCAATCCATTTAAAGAAATTAATAAAATGAACACCATAATTATACAATCTCATCATTTGTTCATATAATACTTGAGGTGGGCTTAAAGTAACATTATATCCTGGTGGAATTGCTTCAGGGTCATATTCTAAAGCAGCCCAATTTGAGGACATTTTTGCTAAAATTGGAACAGCATGAAGACTTGTTCGAGCTATCCATCCAGGAAATTTAATATCATAGACAGTTGCACCTGGTGAACCATATGGGGTATTATCAGCTGTCCATATTGGGGATGCAGAAGTATAATATCTTGGATTTTTATAGGGCATATCTGGACTTGTACCAAATAAACAATCAGCAGGAATTTGATGGGAGTACCATCTATCCGGAGGAATTCCTGCTCTTGCTGCCCATTCAGCCACATCTTTAACAAAATTATGAACCATTGTTTCACGAAAAAGATTCCATAAATCCCAGAATTTATCACCTGGTTTCATAACTCGGGGAGGGTCAAAACCTCCCTCAATATAATTTGGACCTGAGGTTGGCATCATCCCATTTTGGACATACTTTTCAAAGGGTATACGATTGGGGTCACTGTTAAAGTCATCAAGAGGATTTAAGTCATAATCATCATCTAAACTCCAATTAAAATATTTTAAATCCCATGTTTTAAAATTTGTTCCAAAATCTTTATTAAATCGAGCAAGCCCTTCTAAACCCTGATATTTTTTCCCGCCTTTTGGATATCCCTGTCCAGCATATCGCTGTCCTTCTGCATATAATCCTGTATGCTGTATCCAATCCCTGAATTCTAATACTGCAAAAGGCGAATAATCGCAGAAATAATCCTGAAGAGGTTTTGAATGATTAATACGATTATAATTAAGTTCAGATTCTCCCCATCCACTTAAAGCAATTAGAATATCGGGATTTTCTTTCATTTTTTGAGCTAAGAACTGAAGAGCTGTTCTTGCTTTTATTTCAAGATGTCTTCTTAATTTTCGAGCATAACGAGATAGAGTGCAAAAAACATATTTTGACATAAAATTTGGGTCTTTAATCTGTTCATCTGATGCAATATTGTTATCATTATACCATTGACAATTTCGGATATCTTCGAGTTTAGCTTTGTTAAACACTCAAGCCTCTTGCAAGACCGGCACATAATGCAATGTGAATTCGCACATT
>CAZWBN010000266.1:0-2684 GCA_964632095.1 uncultured Clostridia bacterium
AAGAGAAGGAGGAAAGACTGTAGGTGCTGGAACCGTTACAGAAATACTGGAATAAGGCATATTTGAGAAAGGAGCTATTCGGTAAGAAATGAGAGAAGTAGTTACACTTGAGTGTACAGAATGTAAAAGAAGAAATTATACTGGTACTCGCAATCGAAAGAAACAAACGGACAAACTTCAATTCAAGAAATATTGTCCCTTCTGCAGACGCCATACCCTTCATAAAGAAAGAAAGTAGGCCAGTAGCTCAATTGGCCAGAGCACCGGTCTCCAAAACCGGGGGTTGGGGGTTCGAGTCCTCCCTGGCCTGCTTAAATTAAATTAAGGTGAAAATGATGTCTTCAAAAAAGGGACGTATAAAAAAACTCATCCAATTCTTGAAGGATGTGAAGGCTGAATTGAGAAAGGTTACTTGGCCTTCGAGAAAAGAGGTTGTGAGCACAACTGTTGTTGTAATATTAGCAACTATATTTTTTGGTTTTTTTCTTTATGCAATGGACTTAATTTTCTCCTGGATTGTAAAAAATATTAGAGGTTTTTTTGGGTGAGAAAATGGCAAAACAGTGGTATATAGTTCACACTTACTCTGGCTACGAAAAGTTTGTGGTGGAGAGTATTAGACAGAGAGCTAAGAAATTTGGGATAGAAAAAGATATAGGGGAGATAATTATACCCACGGAAGATGTCGTGGAAATAAAAGGTGGAAGAAAAGTTGTTACTACAAAAAGAGCTTATCCAGGATATATTCTTATTGAAATGGAAATGAACGATAAAAACTGGCATATTATCAGAGAGACTCCTCGAGTAACTGGCTTTGTTGGAGCCGGACGGAAACCTTCTCCATTAAATAAGGAAGAAGTTCAGAAAATAATAGAGCATATGGAAAAAACAGCAGAAAAACCCAAGCCTAAGCACACATTCGAAAAAGGAGATGCAGTTAGAATTATAGATGGACCATTTTATAATTTTAATGGCATTGTAGAAGCAGTAAACCATGAGAGGAAAACTTTAAAAGTAATGGTTACTATTTTTGGGAGGGCTACTCCCGTGGAATTGGAATTTTTGCAGGTTGAGAAATTATAGGAGGTAATCATGGCAAAAGAGGTAATTGCTGAGATAAAATTACAGATAGAAGCTGGAAAAGCGAGCCCGGCTCCTCCGGTTGGACCTGCACTGGGTCAGCACAATGTTAATATAATGGAATTTGTTAAAGCTTTTAATGATAAAACCAGAAATATGGAAGAAGGGACAATTGTTCCTGTGGTAATTAAAGTTTATTCCGATAGAAAATTTGATTTTGTTATAAAAACTCCTCCAGCTTCTTTTCTTTTAAAGAAAGCTGCAAAAATTATAAAAGGTTCTGGAGAGCCAAATAAGACAAAAGTTGGAAGGGTTTCAATAAAGCAGATTGAAGAAATAGCAAAAATTAAAATGAAAGATTTAAATACAAGTGATTTGGAAAAGGCTAAAAAAATAATTATGGGAACAGCCCGAAGTATGGGATTGGAGATAACAAATGAGTAAAAGAGGAAAAAAATATAGGAAAGCTTATGAGGTAATAGAAAATAGGGAATACAGTCTTGAAGAGGCAGTGAGTTTATTAAAAAAGAATAGTTTTGCTCGATTTGATGAATCCATAGATATTGCGGTTCGACTTGGTGTCAATCCAAAATATCCAGATCAAATGGTTAGGGGAACAGTGGTTCTTCCTAATGGAACAGGAAGAAAAATGAGAGTTTTAGTGATTGCTTCAGGTGAAAAAATTAAGGAAGCAGAAGAAGCAGGTGCGGATATTGTTGGCGGAGAAGAAATGGTTAAGAAAATACAAGATGGATGGTTGGATTTTGATGTTCTTATAGCCACACCTGATATGATGCGAAGTATAAGCAAATTAGGAAGAATTCTTGGACCAAAAGGGTTAATGCCCAATCCGAAATCAGGAACAGTAACTTTTGATATCAAAAAGGCTGTGGAAGAAGTGAAGAAAGGAAAGGTGGAATTTCGAGTTGATAAAAATGGTATAGTTCACTCAATAGTTGGCAAAGTCTCTTTTCCTGAGGAAAAAATAGTTGAAAATATTAATGCATTTATGGATGCGATTATTCACGCTAAACCTTCAGGTGCAAAAGGTAAATATATTAGAAGTATTTATCTTTCCACAACAATGGGTCCATCAGTAAAAATTCCAGAAAGCACATTCTTGAAATAAAGGAGTGGAAAAGTGAAAAGAAAAGATAAGGGAAAAATTGTAAATGAGTTAAAAGAAAAATTAAAGGAGAATGAAAATATAATATTTGTGGATTTTAAAGGAATTAGTGTTGCTCAGGTAAATGAGCTACGGAGAAGAATAAAAGAGAACAATTCCTATTTTAAAGTCATAAAAAATAGATTATTGAAGAGAGCTCTTGAACCAACCGATGATAATAAAATAATTAATATATTTACGGGACCAACAGCTATTGCATATAATAATCACGATCCTGTTAAATTGGCGAAAACACTTATTTCCTTTTCCAAGGAAAATAATGTTTTAAGGATTAAAGGTGGATTATTAAGGGGAGAATTTATAGAAGAAAACAAAATTAAGGAAATTGCAAGCCTTCCAGCAAAGGAAGTTTTAATAGCAAAATTTGCTTTTTTAATGGCATCTCCATTAATAAATATGTTACAATTATTAAAGGCAC
>CAZWBN010000267.1:0-2681 GCA_964632095.1 uncultured Clostridia bacterium
TTTATAGATTAGTTGAAATTTTAAATTTTTATTCCTATAATTATATAAGTAGCCATGAGGGTGCCACTTCCTCCCTCTTTAAATTTCTCACCCCACTTCACCCCTCAAAATGTGGCACCCTCTTATTAAAAGCTAAAATCTAAAAACTAAAAGTTAAAAATCAGACTTTCTTTTTCTCTCTATGGAGCAGGCTATATTTAAGGAGGGGAGGAGTGATAAGGGTTGTTAGTATTACCATTATTACTACTGCAGAGTAAGTTCCTGAATCAATAACAGGCGTGTTGGTTCCAGGAATAATAAGTTTTCTCCCTATTGCTGCAAAAATCAATCCCACTTCTCCTCGAGGAATCATACCCAATCCAATGGAAATTCTATCTAAATTTTTTCCTATTGCTCCCAGTCCACAGAGTTGTTTTCCTACAATAGCCACTATGGTTAACACGAGAGAAAGCCCAATTACATGAAGTTCCCTGAAAGTTTCGAGTTTCACCTGAATTCCCATTAACACAAAGAATATGGGAACTAAGAAGGAGGAAAGGGGTCTTATCATATCATTTATGGTATAAGTGGTGTCTTTAAATCCTTTAAAATGGGTTTCTTCCAATATTAACCCAGCTGCAAAGGCACCCACAATGGTTGCCAAGCCGACTTCTGCAGCTAAATAAGCCAGCAAAAATGCAAAGAGTAAGGCTGAGATAAGCATTATGCCTTCCACCCATAATCTCTGAGCTAATTTAAGGATTTTTGGCGCCAGTATTATTCCAAGTAATATTGCTCCCAGAAGGAATACAAGGGCTTTTAAAGTTATAAAGCCAATTTCAACGAAGCTTACTGCCCCAGAAGTTACAATTCCTGTTACAACAGCTAAAATTATTAAACCAAGAATATCATCAATAACAGCAGCACCCAGAATAATTCTTCCCTCATTGGTATTAATTTTTTTTAAATCCTGAAGAACTCTTGCGGTAATTCCCACACTTGTAGCTGTAAGGGTGGCTCCAACAAAGATATAGACGCTGCTGGGTTTTCCGGTAAGCAATATTTGGGTACAGAAATATCCAAGAAAAAACGGAGAAATTACTCCAATTAATGCAACCAGGAAAGATGAAACCCCCACTTTTAACATGTTTCTGATGTTTTCTTCTAATCCAACCTCAAACAATAAAATAATAATTCCCAGTTCCCCCAAAATCTCTATATGCTCATTAAATCTCAGGAAAGTAAGACCTTTCCAGCCAGTGAAAAGGGCTAAATTACCTATTAATATACCTGCAATTAATTCTCCCAAAACTATTGGCTGTCCAACTCTCCCTGCAATATATCCACCGATTTTTGCTCCAATCAAAATTACAATTAGTCCAATTAATACCTGAGAGATAGGATTTTCCTTTTCTTTAGTGTTTTGAGATATTTCTCCCTGACTGCAGAAAGAAGAAATTGTCAATCCAATAATTAATAATGCAAGCAGAAGTATTTTTCCATATTTCATGAATGATTCAGTTCCTGCTCAAAATTTGAATAGCTTTTTTTACTACAGAATCTGTAAGCCGGTATATTTTCATACCTTCCTTTTGCCCTTTAAAGGCAGAAACAATTTCTCGTGAAATTTCTCTCTTGATTGAAGATATTACTTTGGTGAATTCTTGGGTATCGTATTTTATTTTTAAATTTTTAAGGAAGAATTTAAAATCTTCCAAGACTTCTACACGAAGTGTACCATTTTTGTTAAAGAGATTTTCTAATTTTGTGATTTTCTTAGAAAGAGGAGTCTTTTTTAAAATAAATTTTCGAGCATATCTAAAGAAAAGCCCTTTATTTAAAAATTTTACAACCAGAGGAGGCAAAGTGGATTTAATATAAATATCCGGTGAAATTCCTCCTTTTGTGGGCTCCTTTCCAGCAGGTTCTTTAGCCATCAAATATTCTTCTAAGGAAGAATAATCTCGCTGGATCACCTTTCCGCTTGGAGTAAAATATTGAGCAGTTGTTAATACAAGAGCAGTATTATAACTCACAGGATAAAGTGTCTGAACAAGTCCTTTACCCCATGTAGTTTCTCCAATTAAAATAGCTCTCTTATAATCCTTCAAAGCACCGGCAACTATTTCTGAAGCACTTGCACTTCCTCTATTTATTAAAATGACCAGAGGAATATTTTCGTATTGATTATTTTTCTTCGAGAAATATTCCATCATATGATAAGATTTCCTTCCTTTTATTGAAACAATTAATTTGCCCTTTGGAATGAATTCATCAACTATTTCAACCGCTTCTTTTAAATAGCCTCCAGAATTATATCTTAAATCAAGAATTAATTTCTTCATACCCTTCTTTAAGAGATTCTTCATGCTCTTTTCGAATTCTTCTGTGGTTGTTTGTGTAAAGGACCTTATAAAAATATAACCAATATCTTTTGTGAGCAAGAATGAATAAGGAATACTGTAAAGAGGTATCTCCTCACGGGTAATAGTTAAATTAATGGGTTTATCGAGCCCCTCTCGATGAATTGTTATATTAACTTTTGTTCCTTTTGGACCTCTTAATTTAAAAACTGCTTCTAAATCACTCATTTCCTTTGTGCTTTCACCGTTAATGTGCGTGATTATATCTCCTGCTTGGATTCCCATCCTGTAGGCAGGGGTTCCTTCTAATGGAGAGATTACAACAAGTTTATCTTCTTG
>CAZWBN010000268.1:0-2679 GCA_964632095.1 uncultured Clostridia bacterium
TTTTAAATATTCGAATGAGGAGGATAATATGCGTTCTGAGATCGGAAAATTTTTTAAAGGTATGATTCTAACTTTAATATTGGTTTTCGCCCTTTTTCTTCCGGCTTCAGCGAAAAAACTGAAACCTCTTTGCTGTACAGACCCTGCGCTGAGGCTTAAGGGCTTTGAAAAGCACATGAAAATGCTGGAAGCATCTCCCTTCAAGGACTTGAAATGGCAGTTTATTGGACCCACCAATATTAGTGGAAGATGCACTGATGTAGCTGTTGTAAGACCAAGAGGAAAAAGTTATACCCTATATGCTGCTACTGCGTCTGGCGGTTTGTGGAAAACAGTAAACGAAGGAACTACCTGGGAACCAGTATTCCAGATAGCACCCTCTACCACAATCGGAGATGTCGCAATTGCTCCTTCCAATCCAGATATTGTATGGTTAGGAACAGGGGAAGCTAATATTTTCAGAAGTTCTCAAGCAGGGATAGGGGTTTACAAATCTATTGATGGAGGAAAAACCTGGAAGTACATGGGACTTTCTGATACTTATACAATTGCCAGAATAGTAATTCATCCGGAAAATCCTGACATTGTGTATGTAGCAGCTTCTGGTCATGAATGGACTTATAATACTGAAAGAGGTGTTTATAAAACCACAGATGGAGGTAAAACCTGGAAGAAAATTCTTTACATAAATGAAAAAACAGGAGCTATTGACCTTGTAATGGACCCGTCAAATCCTGATATTCTTTATGCAGCTACCTGGCAGAGGATAAGGAAAAAATGGAACGACCCCAGAACTGAGCCAGGATATACAGGAAGTGGAATCTGGAAAACCACTGATGGAGGTAAAACCTGGAAGCCAATAAACGAGGGTCTTCCTGCTCCTGACAAAAGGGGAAGGATAGGAATTGATATTGCCCGTTCTAATCCAAAAGTCCTTTATGCTCTCGTAGATAATTATGAAAAGTCCAGGGAGCCAACTCCTGAAGAGCTTGCAAACCCTTACGGACTTCCCTCCTGTGGAATTATAAAAGGAGCTACAGTTTACCGTTCCGACGACGGCGGAGAACACTGGCGCCAGGTAAGTGGACTTACACCAGAGATGAAAAAATATATGGAACGCCACTCTGGAACCTATGGCTGGGTCTTTGGTCAAATAAGAGTTGACCCCACTGATGAAAATGTGGTTTACATTCTTGGAGTTCCTCTGAGTGTATCCTATGACGGAGGACGAACCTTTAAGCCTTTAAGGGGAATGCATGGAGACCATCATGGGCTGTGGATAGACCCTGATAATCCTAACTACCTTGTGGATGCAAATGATGGAGGAATAGCTATATCCTACGACAGGGGAAAGACTTGGAAGGTTTTTACCCACAATCTCCCAGCTGTCCAGTTTTTTAATGTGGCCTATGACATGGATAAACCTTTTCATGTTTATGGCTCTGTTCAGGACCATGGAAGCATGCGCGGTGTGGTAGATTTAAGCAGAGGTAGAGATAAAATACCAGCAGTTGCTTTTGAAAGAGCTCCTGGCGGAGAGGGATGCCGTCATGCCATTAATCCTGAAAATCCAAATATCGTGTATGCAGCGGGATTTTACGGTCATTTCATAAGAGCTGACCTGAGCAAACCAGGAAGAGAAGGTATAAAACTTATTAGACCAAAAGTGTATAAAGAGGAGCCTAAGCTTAGAGGACAATGGCTTGCTCCCATAATTCTTTCACCCCATAATCCTGACATTGTTTATGCTGGTCTTCAATATCTTTTCCGCTCTCTTGATAGAGGAAACACATGGGAAAGAATAAGTCCTGATTTAACTTATAACATAAAATCAGAAATGGGAGATATTCCCTATCATACTATTTTCGCTATCTCAGAATCTCCTTTAAAATATGGCTTGATTTATGTAGGAACCGACGATGGAAGGGTCTGGCGAACAAAGAACGGTGGAAAGACCTGGAAAGAGATAGTAAAAGGGCTTCCCTACGGGAAGTGGGTATCCAGTATAGAAGCTTCTCGTTATGATATGGCTACGGTTTATATGACACAGAATGGAAAAAGAGATGATGATTTTACCCCTTATGTATGGAAGTCCACTGATTATGGTGAAACCTGGACAAACATTACAAATAATATCCCTCTTGGACCTGTAAATGTTATTAAAGAAGACCCGGTTGATCCCAACATACTCTATGTGGGGACAGATCTTGGAGTTTATGTTAGCACGGATGGAGGTAAAAACTGGAATGTGCTCGGTGGAAACCTCCCTACCACTTATGTTCACGATTTGATAATTCATCCCAGAGACAATATAATCGTCATTGCCACCCATGGTCGCGGAATGTGGGCTCTGGATGCCAATCCAGTGAACAAAAAGAACGAACGCCGAAGAAGATTCAGCGATTTTTAAGAACAAAAAATTGAATTGAATCTATGAAATTTCTATATCACTCAAATGTCACAATTACCTCAGGTTCTTTCTTAGGAGGAAATGGAAAATTGATGAGGAATCCTTTCTCTTCACCAATTCAAAAATAATTTGAATTGCACTAAAACTTTTCCTTTGGGGTTGCCATACTAAAAATAAAATTTCAAATTTTGAAATTTTAATAGAATCGGAATATTTTTGTATTCTATAAGTTTTTTTCTAATTCTTTTAGCAATCTCTCCATCAAATCA
>CAZWBN010000269.1:0-2666 GCA_964632095.1 uncultured Clostridia bacterium
ATTACACCGCCTCCAATAACAATATCACCATCATAAAAAACAGCAGACTGTCCAGGTGTAATAGCTCTTTGAGGAGTTAAAAACCTAACATATGCCCTATTTTGATTCATTGGAATTATATCTGCATCGGCTTCAGGATGTATATATCTTATTTTAACTTTAGCTTTAAAGGGTTTTTCCTTTTTTTCTTCCATAATCCAGTTAATTTCTTCAACAATGAATTCATTCCTATAAACTTCTTTATCTTCCCCAACTACAATGGTATTAGTTTTTTTGTCAATTGATATCACATAAAGGGGTCTTTCAGAAGAAATTTCAAGACCTTTTCTCTGACCAATGGTGTAATAAATTATTCCTTTATGTTGACCAAGAATCTCGCCTCTTTTATTTATTATTGGACCTGGTTTTACATCATTTGGTCTAATCTTTGCTAAGAATTCAGAATAATTTCCATCCGGAATAAAACATATTTCCTGACTTTCTGCTCTCCATGCTACAGGTAAGCCGAGATTTCTTGCAATCTCTCTTACTTTTCTCTTGGTGTATTCACCAAGTGGCATTAATGTTTTACTTAATTGCTCTTGACTCATAGTATAAAGAAAATAGGATTGGTCTTTTTTAGGGTCAATTCCCTTTTTTAAAAGATACCTTTTTTTCTTCTCATCATAAACGATTCTCGCATAGTGACCTGTTGCAATGAAATCAGCGCCTAATTTTTTTGCGTGTTCAAGGAGATATCCAAATTTCACATATTGGTTGCATCTGATGCATGGATTTGGTGTTCTTCCTTCAAAATATTCATTACAGAAATACTCAACAACTGTTTTTTTAAATATTTCTCTGTAATCAGCCATATAGTGAGAGATATTTAATTTAATAGCAACCTGATGGGCATCCATTCTTGCCCTAAATCCACAACATGTTTCATGTTTTCTTCTCTGAAGATTTGAGTCATCAGAAGGCCATAAATTATATGTTAGTCCTATAACTTCATACCCTTTTTCCTTCAAAAGAGCAGCCGTGACGGAGGAGTCCACTCCTCCACTCATTGCTACAATAACTTTTCTTTTCTTCATCATTGATTATTATAATTGAGCTTATTGTTTTTAATATTTTATTCCATCCTTATTTTTTACATTTTTTTAAAATTTGTCAATTTAAATATATATGCCTAAATTCCCGTTAAAAAATTTTGCTAAAAAGAAACCCTCCATGGTATGAAGTTTTTACACCTCGGGGTGTTGATATAAGTCGGGAGAGAAAAGTAAATTTAAAATAATTTTTAATTAAAAATTATTATTGACAAATAAAAATTTTTGATTTATATTTGAAGTTGTATATTGAAATGAAAGATAGAAATTCTGTAATTAAAAAATTAAAAGAGGCAAATTATAGACTCACGCCCCAGAGAATGGCAATAATAGATATTTTGATTGGAGACAAATCTCATCCTTCAGCAGATGCTATTTATGAAAAAGTAAAGAAGAAATATCCAATGATTTCGTTTTCCACTGTTTATAACACGCTTGAAATCTTGAAAAAACTTGGAGAAATAATGGAATTAACGATAAGGGAAAATAAGATTAATTATGACCCGAATACTGAGTTTCATCATCATTTTTTATGTGAAAGATGTGGAAGAATAGAGGACATTTTTCAAAAAATAGAGATAAGAACAGATTACATAAAGAATTATAAGATTGAAAAATATCGCATTTATTTTTACGGCGTCTGCTCTAATTGCCTTAAAAATAAAAAGGAGGCTAAAAAATGAACGAAGAAATTAAAAGGGAAGGGGCTATTTTACAATTAGGAGCTCCTGCACCATCTTTTGAGGCTATCACAACAATGGGCAAAATAAGGCTTGAGGACTATAAAGGGAGCTGGCTTATTCTTTTTTCGCATCCAGCTGATTTTACTCCTGTTTGTACAACCGAGTTCATTGCTTTTGCTAAGATTTATCCTGAATTGAAAAAAAGAAATGTCGAGCTGCTTGGATTGAGTATTGACAGCGTGTATTCTCATATTGCATGGATGAGGAATATTGAAGAGAAAACAGGAATAAAAATACCTTTTCCTGTTATTGCGGATTTGAATAAAGAAGTTTCTTCTCTTTATGGGATGGTTCACCCGAATCAAAGTAAAACAGAGACAGTCAGATGTGTTTTTATTATTGACCCGAATCAAATTTTGAGATTGATTCTTTATTATCCTCTCACTACAGGTAGAAACATGGAGGAGATATTGAGAGTGATAGATGCCCTACAGACAACTGATGAGCATGGTGTGGCAACTCCTGCAAACTGGAAACCAGGTGACCCTGTAATTGTTCCTCCTCCAAATACTCAGGAGTCTGCAGAGGAAAGAGTCAAAGAAGGATATGAGTGTAAAGATTGGTATCTTTGCTTTAAAAAATTATAATTATAAAGGAGAGATAGAATGGCATGTATTTCTCCGGACGGAAAACCCACTAAATCAGGTTTAAAAATCTTAAGTGCTTTGGAAAATAAAACTCTATCTTCTCAAGAGATTTCTTCGATAACCGGTTTACCTCTCTTCAGGGTCAGAAGCGGCTTAAGAGAGATGATTAATGCTGGTTTTATAACAGAGAAAGAGGGAAATTTTCTTTTGACAGAGAAAGGAAGTTCCTTTATAAAAGAATAAAA
>CAZWBN010000270.1:0-2625 GCA_964632095.1 uncultured Clostridia bacterium
GTGGCAGGACCTCCTTTAAGAGGTTTCTGTCCTGCCTTTTCTCTCTCATTTTCCCCCACTTTTCATTGTAGAGCCAAAAATAGAGAAGGAAATTGGGCATATCCCAGGGATGTAAAAACTGTTTTTGTGAAAGGGAAGGATAAGAGAATATACTGTTTTCTAACCCTGAAAACGATTAGAGGTGAACATTTCCTTGAGTGGAAATGGTATGACCCGGATGGTAAACTCTATCGTTCCACAAAAAAGATAAAGATTGGAGAGAAAGATGTAATTTACGAAAAATTTATAGCTTGGGATGGTATTATTCTTTTCAGGGAAAAGAAAAATGGAAAATGGAAGATAGCTATTTTTTTAGATAATAAGTTTCTTGACATGACCGAATTTGAAATTAAAGAAGCTAATAATTAAATTGCTGGTTTTAAAATTAATCTTGCTTTTGCCTTTTTCTCTATTTCCTTTTTTGTGAATAACATTCTGTAATATCCTCCATTAAGCCACAATCGTATCTGATCATCATAATACCTGCTCAGGAAATGTCCTGATTCACCTGAGGTGATTATCCATAGTGAATTATCAAAATTGGATAAGTCAATTATATGACGGTAGGAAACATATGTGGAATTCACCGTCTCAGGGTCATTCTTCATAGGATAAGGACCTCTGTTTAAAAATTTCAAAACCGGGATTACACCAAGAGCGTGTCTCATTTGCATCTTATGTATTTTCGCCCAATCCCAGTTTTCAGGTTGACCAAATCTTTTCTCAAGATATTCATAAGCCTGGCAAAGGCTTTTCTTTATAATTTTATCTCTATCCTCAACTTCTTTTGTATTTATATCATCGAACCATTTTGAATTCGGTTTATTTATTATCTTTAAGATGCCTGCCCATCGCAGAGCAGTTACTTTTGAGAAACGAGGATATAAGTCTCCTAATTCATCTTTAAAAGTATTTTCTCCCAAGAATTTTAAAAAGAATTGAAAGAGTGCGGCTTCTTTTCCCTTTTCCATTGAGCCATCCCAGTTTTCCAAAATCTTTTGTGCTTCCCTTGCGTTTCCCTTTAAATTCTTCAGATTTTTAATAATTGGAATAAATAATCTTGAACGAGTCAGAATTAGGTCAAGCTGGATTTCTTTAAAAGAGTTTAAATCATGCTTCTTCCTGGCAAGTATTAGTTCCTTTATTCTATCTGCTCTGAAAGGTGCAAGATAATCTACACCGAGGAAAAATGGATAACTATTTTCAATTATCTTATTATTTGCAGTTATTACGAAATTCTCAGGAGGATTGAATATAATTCGCTTTTCACTTTCATCAATATAGCCTTTCCAGTCAAATTTATCTGTTTCTCCTGAAACAGGAAATAAACCTTTATGGTTTTTTCTTAAAGGGATTTTCCCTGTAAGATAATATCCAATATTCCCATCCCTGTCTGCGTATACGAAATTTAGTGAAGGCGAGTCAAACAGGGAGACAGCCTTTAAGAATTCCTTCCAATTTCTGGCTTTATCAATTAGATAAATTGCTTCAGGAGTTCTTCCCCCATCATAGATTGTCCATTTTAATGAAATTGGTTTATCGCTTTTTAATATCCATGGAGATATGATTGGACCTCTATGAGTCCACTTTACTTCAATAACTTTTGGCTTCTTTTTACCTCTGATTCTTATCTCTTCTTTGTGAATTTCTAAATCTCTCCATTTCCCATTGTAAAAATATTTATTTTGCTCCTTATTCAGTTTTTCGAGATATAAATCCTGCACATCTACATATGAGTAGGTCACTCCCCAGGCAATATTTTCATTATGTCCAATAACCACTAAAGGTGTTCCAGGAATTGAAACACCTATTACATTCATTTCAGGAGAATTTAAATGAATTTGATACCATATGGGTGGTATTGTAATAGCTAAATGAGGGTCATTAGCAAGAAGAGGTTTACCGGTCTTGCTTAATTTTCCACTTACTACCCAGTTATTGCTTCCAGCAAATTCTGATTGAAAAAATGAAGACTCCATTATTTTAAACCCAAAAAAGAAACTGTATTCAGTTTCAGGCACACTTGGCATAATTTCATTGATCTCTTCTATATTAAATTTCTCCTTGAGTTTCATTCTCAAAAATTCCGAATTCATATTATTGGAAAGGGTTAAATCCATTATTTGCTTAATTATAAGAGAGTCTAAAATAGTCCATTTTTCTGGTTTAAATCTCAATATAATGAATTCCGGGGGTAAAATTTTCTTCCTCTCTATATATGCATTTACTCCCTTACAATAATAAGAGAAAATCTCCCTTAAAACCGGACTCAGTTTTTCAAGGTCTTTTTTAGCAGCAACTTTAAGTCCGAGTGCTCTCATAAGAATGTCTCTTCCGACTGCTTTTTCTCCAAGAATTTCAGAAAGGGTTCCATAACCGGTTCTTCTCATCAGTTCCATTTGCCAGAGTCTATCCTGGGCATGAACATAACCACACGCAAAATACAAATCCTTTTCATTCTCAGCAAAAATATGAGGAATTCCAGATTTATCCCTTATAATTTCAACAGTATCTGATATTCCTTTTATAGAAATTTCGCCTTTTGTCTTGGGCAATGAAGAATAAAATAAATAAATTAAAATAAAA
>CAZWBN010000271.1:0-2614 GCA_964632095.1 uncultured Clostridia bacterium
ACTCCTTCTTTTGAAATGGATTCCACTTTTCTTAAACCCGGTATTGTACTAACAACTGCTTCAAGAGGAGCAGTAATCAAAGTCTCAATTTCTTCGGGTGCTACTCCAGGATATTCTGTAATTACTGAAATTCTTGGATAACTGATATCAGGAAGCAGGTCCACACTTAATTCGCGGAGGGAAACAAAGCCAAGAAGAATTACTGCTAAAAAAAACATAAGAGTTGTTACTGGTCGGTTAATTGTTAGTTTTGTTATTTTCATTTTATTCCCATATAACCTTATATCTCTTTATTACAGGAAAACCTTCCTCATTTTCTTCAATCGTGTATAATTTTCCCCTTTTCCATAATCTTGGAAAAATTTTTAGAGGAATTTTTGCAATGTATCTTCCTTCTGGGTCAAAAATATCATAATAATAGTTCTTACCATCTTCTGTTTTTTCCCATGTCCTTACAAAAATTCTTCCTTCGTCATCAACACTAAATCGTTGAAAAGCAGAGTGATACTTTGAAAAGGCAAACTTAATTCCAGGAAAGGCTGGTCTTTTCATCACTTCTTTTTTCTCCTTTTCAGTAATTTCAACTGGCTCATATTCTTTTACTATCTTTTTAATTAGTTTACAGGAGGGGTCAAAAATCTTTATTTCATAATCTTCAGGATAAGCATAATAAATATAATCATTTTCTGTTAAAACCCATTGATTAAAGGGCATAAAAGGATTAAATGCATCAGGAGATGGATAGGGACTTTGCCCCATTACTTTTATAAGATTAAAATTAGAATCAAATTTCTTCAATTCATATCTTGAATTCTTAGGGTCTGAAACACCCTCAGTCACAACAAAATTCCCTTTTGAATCAATTCTACATCTTAATGCCCATACCTTACCAGGGGAGACCGATTTTATAAATTCTCCATTTAAATTGAAAAATGACACCCTTCTATTTCCTATATCATAGACCACCAGTTCATTCTGTGGAGTAATCTGTAATGAGAAAATAAAATAAAATTCTCCAGGTCCCTTTCCCTTTTTTCCGATCGTTTTAATATAATTGCCATTTTTATCAAAAACCTTTATATACCCCTCCCTTGCATCTGCTGCATAAATTCTTTCCATATCATCAATAGCAATATCTATTATTCGAGAGAAAATATATTCTTCTCTATTTTCACCTCCTATTGTCAACTCCTCTTTGAGAGTCAATTTATTCGGTACCCCTTCTATATGAACTGGATTTTTAGGATTAAAAATGACTTGGACTCCATCAATATTTTTAACAATTATTTTATCCTGTTTTTTACAAGAAAAATTAAAAAATAAAGTTAGAAATAATAAAAATAAAAAAAATCTTTTCATCGCCATACCCCCTTTTTATTTTAGTACATACAACCCCCCTCTTTCAATATTTTTTTTAATTTTATTCGTATCTTAAAGCCACTATTGGGTCTAATTTCGCAGCTTTTCTTGCAGGGAATACGCCAAAGAACAATCCTACAGAGATAGAGACAAAAAACCCAAGAGCAACTGACCATAAAGTTATTGAGGCAGGTAGAGGAGTTAGTAGTTTAACCATTAAAGCAATCATAAATCCCAGAAATATTCCTATAACTCCTCCTGTTCCTGTTAGGAATATTGCCTCAATTAAAAATTGAGTAAGTATATCAGAATTTCGGGCTCCGATTGCTTTTCTTATTCCAATTTCTCTCGTTCGCTCTTTCACGGATACAAGCATAATATTCATAACTCCAATTCCACCTACTAAAAGTCCAATTGATGAGATTACTATCATAACCAAGTAGGCTGCTCCGGTTATTTGATTATACAAATCAAGGATTGTATCCTGAGTGTAGATTTCAAAATCATTTTTTTCACCAACCGGGACTTTTCTCCTTTTCCTCAAAACATTTGTTATCTCTTCAATGGCTTCAAACATTAATTCATGCTTTACTGGGATCGCAAGGATTTCAATGTCTTCTTTTCTATAAGGAAAGTGTTTCATAAGAGTTGTTATTGGAATTGTTACTAAATTATCTCTGCTTTGACCAAATATTTTTCCTCTTTTGCGTAGAACTCCGACAACAGTGAACTTTCTATCTCCTATTCTAATCTCTTTTCCTATAGGGCTTGTGTGAGGAAAAAGGATTTCTGCAGTCTCATATCCAAGAAGACAGACCTGTGCCTTATGTATAATCTCAGATTTAGTAAAAAATCTTCCCTCTTTTGGAAGATATACTGAGACAACTTCGGGCCATTTTTCGTTTATTCCAACAATCAGTGTATCCCTGCTTTTTATATTTCTATATTTCACAACAGGATTCTGCCATATAGTTACAACCAAATCCACTGCAACTGCCTTTACAGAAGGACATTCTTTTTCAATAGCAAGAGCATCTTCATATGTTAAATCCTTTCTTTTTCTTTCCTCTTCGCTTCGTCTGCCAACCTGAATGGGTTTATACTTACTGACTATTATTAAATCAGAACCAGCAGATTCTAATTCACGCAGGAAACTTTTGTTTAAACCCTGTATTATTGAAACCATTCCAATGACAGTTAGAACTCCTATGGTTATTCCGAGGACCGTAAGGAAGGAGCGAAGTTTATGACTTTT
>CAZWBN010000272.1:0-2613 GCA_964632095.1 uncultured Clostridia bacterium
TCTCTACAATAAATATTATGTTGATGAAGCTTATAATCTCGCCTTTGTCCAGCCTGCAATAAAAGGTTCTGAAAAAATATATGAAAGCTTTGATTTAAAAATAATAGATGGGGCTGTAAACAAATCAGCTCTATTAACTGACTCAGGAGGGAAAATTCTCAGTTATCTCCATACTGGTCTTATAAAGGACTATGGATTAATTATATTATTTGGTTCGGTTTTACTTTTAGCTTATTTGATTATTTAAGAGGGAAATCATGAATTTTCCAATTCTCAGTTTTTTGATTTTCTTCCCATTAGCAGGAGCACTTTCGCTTTTATTCATTAATAGAAAAAAAGAAAATTTAATAAAATCCATTGCTTTAATTGTTACATTAATAACTTTTGTTGTCTCTCTATTTCTTTATTTTAATTTTGATACAAACGCAACCCAACCACAATTCAAGGAATATTCCAAATGGCTGGGTTACGGAATAAATTATTATCTGGGAGTGGATGGCATAAGTCTTTTCTTAATACTCCTTACAACTTTTCTCATGCCTTTAACCGTACTTTTTTCCTGGGGAAGTATAAAGGAAAAAATAAAAGAATATATGATTTTCATGTTAATGCTTGAAACAGGTATTATTGGAGTCTTCTCAGCCTTGAATCTTTTCCTATTTTATGTATTCTGGGAAGCTATGCTAATTCCCATGTATTTTCTTATTGGAATATGGGGAGGAAAAAGAAGAATTTATGCAACTGTGAAATTTGTGATTTATACAATGCTTGGAAGTTTGCTTATGCTGGTTGCAATTTTTGTTCTCTATTCAGTTTATTATCGTGCCACCGGAATCTTTTCATTTGATATTTTTGATTATTACAATCTAATTTTAAATCCAAAACTTCAATTATGGTTATTTCTTGCTTTTAGTCTATCTTTTGCAATCAAAGTTCCACTTTTTCCTTTTCATACATGGTTACCAGACGCACATGTTGAGGCTCCAACAGCAGGATCTGTAATTTTAGCCGGGGTTTTACTGAAAATGGGAATATATGGATTCTTAAGATTTGCTTTTCCTCTCTTTCCAGATGCTTTATTTAAACTTATGCCACTTCTCGTGGCACTCAGCATAATAGGCATTATTTATGGGGGATTTATGGCTCTTATTCAGAAAGATGTTAAATCATTGGTTGCTTACTCAAGTGTGAGTCATTTAGGGTTAATAATGCTTGCAATCTTAGCCCTCAAAACAGAGGCAGTTGAAGGTGGAATTTATCAGATGATAAACCATGGCTTAAGCACTGGTGCTCTATTTTTAATCGTTGGATGCCTTTATGACCGTGCACACACCCGTATGATTTCAGATTTTGGTGGAGTAAGCAAGCAAATGCCTATTTTTTCAGCTTTTTTTATAATTGTAATACTTTCTTCAATAGGTTTTCCTGGGCTCAATGGATTTATTGGTGAATTCCTATGTTTGATTGGTATTTTTAAAGCAAATAAATTATGGGCAATTCTGGCAACCTCTACAGTAATTCTTTCTGCAGCCTATCTTCTCTGGATGTTTCAGAGAGTCATGCAAGGTCCTATAAAAAATAAAAAGATTTTAAAATTCAAAGATTTAAACTTAAGAGAAATATTAGTATTTGTTCCGATTTTGGTTTTCATTTTCTGGCTGGGAATTGCACCTGGAACTTTATTAAGGAAAATGGATAAATCAGTAGAGCATTTATTAAAAAAAGTTAAAAAAACAGAAGAAATATTTTCTTCTCACCAATTTTTGGAAAAGGGAGAAGATAATGCTTCCAGAAAATAATATTGTAAGTATTCTGCCAGTTTCATTAGTTGTATTTTTTTCACTTCTAATTTTACTTTTTGAAATTTTTAAGTATCAAAAAAAGAAAAATCTTTCAGGCTATATTTCTTTAATTGGAATTATTATCTCATCTATTTTTACTCTCCTTTTTTGGAATAAAAACTTTTCATATTTTAATAAAAGTCTAATCCTTGATAATTTTTCTCTCTTATTTTTCTTCTTTTTTTACATCTCCTTCGCATTAGTAATTCTGCTTTCATTCAAATATATTGAACTTCAAAGAATGAATTATGGAGAGTATTTCTCTCTTCTCCTCCTTTGTTTAGCAGGTATGATGATAGTTGTCTCTTCAAACGATATTCTTGTTATACTCCTTGGCTTAGAAACTTTCTCTCTGGCAAATTATGTATTAGCTGGATTAAAATTGGGAGACCTAAAATCCTCAGAAGCATCAATAAAATACTTTCTCCTTGGTGCTCTGGCAAGTGCATTTTTAATCTATGGAATAGCTTTCTTATATGGAACATGCGATTCAACAAAAATTACCCAAATTGCTCAGGCCTTTTCAGTAAATGAAAAATTAAAATTATTTGCATTAATTGGTTTTGGTTTATTTCTTATTGGAATGTTTTTTAAAATTGCATTGGTTCCATTTCATGTCTGGACTCCTGATGTCTATCAAGGTGCTCCTACACCAATAACAGCGCTCTTCTCTGTTGCACCTAAAGCAGCTGGTTTTGCTGTTTTAATTAGAATTTTTAATATTTTTTGGCCAGTGAAAATAGGTGAAAAAACAATTTTCTGGAGTTTATGG
>CAZWBN010000273.1:0-2612 GCA_964632095.1 uncultured Clostridia bacterium
ATGAGCATTAATCAGTAAATTTAAAATCGCCTGTTGAATTCTATGTTCATTAATTCTTATTGGTGGTATTGAGTGGTCAAATTCTTTTATTACTTTAATATTATCAACTGAAAATTCATAATTCTTTATCTGGATTGCCTTTTCAATTGTATAATTTAAATCTGCATAGTCCTTCTCAGGAGGATGGTAGCGAGCAATATCAAGTAAATTCTGAACAATTCGGAAACATCTATCAGCTTCCTCCTTTATTTTCTTTAATTTATCCATTAATTCCTCTTTGTCCATTTCTGTTGAGAGAATAAACTCAGAATAACCAATTACTGTGGTAAGTGGATTATTTAATTCATGGGCAATTCCAGCAATTAATTCGCCGAGAGTAGAGAGTCTTTCTGAATGGATAAGTTCCTCTTCCATTTTCTTTTTCTCGGTAAGGTCTCTATAAATTCCATAATATCCAACAGCTTTATTATCAATATAAATTGGAGCACCAAGAATGGACACAGGAATTTTTGTTCCATCTTTTCTCTTTCTAATCGTTTCTATTGAAATTATTTCTTTCATAGCATTCTTATCAAGCCGCTTAGCTTCCTCCATTAATTCTTCTGGAACAATTAATTTATTTAAATCTTTTCCCTTAATTTCTTCTAAAGTATATCCAAATAATTCAGTAAATTTGGCATTAATATTTTCGATTAGCCCGTTTTTACTCAATGTTACTATTGCTTCCGGCGAATTTTCAAATAATGATTGGAAAAAAGCTTTTTGCAATTTTATATTCTCTTCTGTTCTCTTTGCTTCAGTAATGTCTCTTGAAACTCCAATAATTCCAATCAGGTTTCTTTTATCATCAAAAAGAGGTGTTTTTACTGTTTCAAAAATTATAATTTCTCCATCAGAATTTTTAAATTTCTCTATGAACTTTAATGTTTTTTTACTCTCCAGAACTTTTTGGTCACTTTTTATACAATACTTTGCTAAATCTGAAGGTAAAATTTCTTCATCTCTTTTTCCAATTATTTCTTTTTTATTAAGATTAAAGAATTTCTCAAAAGCTTTATTCACTTGAACATATATTCTTTCTGGGTTTTTAAAGTAAATTAAATCCGGAATTGAATTTATCAAAGCATCAAGAGTTTCAAAAGTCTCTTTCAGTGACTTTTGGGCTTCTATTTGTTCTGTTATATCTCTTGAAATTCCAACTGTTCCTATTACTTCCTCCTCATTAGTAGTAAGAGGAATCTTGGTGACAGAAAGCCAGTATTTTTTCCCATCAGCCCTTGTTATTTGTTCAATTTTTCCGATCAATGGTTTTTTTGTTCTTAATACATATTCATCATCCTCCCAGGCTGAACGAGCCTCATTTTCAGGCAAAAAATCAAAATCTGTCTTTCCTATCATATCCTCAGGAGTTGTATTATGATGCAAGGCTTTTGCTCTATTTACAAAAATGAATCTATTCTCTTTATCTTTGAAATAAATTGAATCAGGAGTATTGTCAATTAAAGTTTGAAGAAGCTTATGCTCTCTTTTAAATTTTTCCTCAATTTGCCTTTTCTCAGTTACATCTCTCGCGACTCCGAGGAAGCCAATTACTTTCTCTCCTTCTCTAATAGGAGTTGACCTTACTTCAATCCATCTCTTTTCGCCATCTTTTCCAATAACCTCATATTCAGCAGGGATATTTAGAATTTCTCCTCTTGAAAGTTTTCTTATTCTTTTTTTCCATTGCTTAAAATATTTGGAAGGCACAAGGTCACAGAAATTCATTTTCAAAAGTTCTTCTTCAGAATAACCCAATTTTTTACATATTATTGGATTCACTGAGAGAATATTTCCCTTAAAATCCATAATGAATATTCCATCAGGACTCTTTTCAACTATAAATCTGTATTTTTCTTCGCTTTCCTTTAATTTATCCCATTCTCTCTTCCATTCACTAATATTTTTTACAGTTGATAATACAGCTTTTTTCCCTGCAAAATTAATTTCAGAAAAACTTATTCCAACAGGGATTAAATTTCCATCTTTTTTACGATGATAATAGAAATAGATTTCATCTTGTAATCTTTCAATGTTCTTTATAACTTTTTCTCGTTCGTTTTCTGGATGCAGAGTTGGATAAGTCATGCTGTATAGTTCTTCTTCTGAATATTCGTAATCTTTAATCACTTTCTCGTTAACCTTCAAAATTTTTTTTGTTTTTAAATCAAAGATAAAGATATATTCAGGAACAAAATTGATTAATAAATCAATATTTTTTTGATTCATTTTAATTTCTCACCCACTCAAACCTTAACAAAGTAAAGGATTAAAGTCAAATTTTTTGAATCTGTGGTAAGTAAATAATAAATACAGAACCTTTGCCAGGTTCGCTTTGAACCAATATCTGACCGCCACTTTGTCTTACAATCCCGTAAACTGTAGAAAGTCCAAGTCCTGTTCCCTTTTCTTTTGTTGTAAAATAGGGTTCAAAAATATGGGAAAGAGTATCTCTGTCCATTCCTATCCCTGTATCCCTTACGATTAACATAACATATGGACCAGCATTTAATCCTGCTATTTGTCTTGCGAATTCTTTTTTTATATTTATATTTGATGTCTTGATAGTTATA
>CAZWBN010000274.1:0-2610 GCA_964632095.1 uncultured Clostridia bacterium
TGCTTGTGAAGCAATAATTTTCTTGGTCTTTTTGGTTCATGGTTTAAATAAGTAGCTGCTTTATAAGGCGCAATATGACAATTAATTAAAAAAACTTCACCATCTTTTATCTCAGCGTAACTCTCTTTTAAACTTACCTTTCCCTCTCTTATGGATTTCACTTCACTTCCCAGCAATGAAATTCCCGCTTCAAAAGTGTCAAGAATTTCATAATTAAAAAATGCTTTTTTATTTGTTGCTATAATTTTCTCAGCCTGTGCACTCATCTCACTCCTCTAATTTAATTTTTACCAATCTTATCTGTTTTCCTTTCATCTTCTGAACATAAATTCTAATCCCATTATACAATATTTCCTCTTTTTCTTTTGGAATTTTTTTAATCCGGGAAAGGATAAATCCAGCTATTGTTGTATAATCTGCTTTTTCAGGAAGATTTATTTTTAACCTTTTGTTTATTTCTTTTACAGGAGTATATCCCTGAACAAGAAAAACATTTTTTTCTATTTCTCGTATAAGCTCTTCCTCCTTAATGTCATATTCATCCCTTATTTCTCCCACAATCTCTTCAAGAATATCTTCGAGAGTTACAATTCCTCTCATACTTCCGTATTCATCAACCACAATTGCTAAATGCACTTTATTTTCCTGCATCTGTCGGAGAATACTTTCAAGCCTTGCAGATTCTGGGACAAATAAAGGTTTTCTTAAAATATCATGTATATTGAATTTTTTCCTTTTGACAAGATAAGGAATTACATCTTTTGCATGGATTATTCCCTTAATTTCATCCAGTCTATCCTGATAAACAGGAAATCGAGAATATTCTGAAGAAAGAATTGTTTTAACTATTTTTTGAAAGGATGATTTTATTTCTATTGCAGTAACATTAGTTCGAGGAATCATTATTTCTTTTGCATGGGAATCTCTCATCTCCAAAATACTTGTTAGCATTTTCTTCTGATAAAAGGGTAAATCACTCCTTTCCATCCTGCTTGTAAGGATAATTCTTATCTCATCCTCGCTTAATGGAGGAGGAAAACTCGCCTTTTCCTGTCCAAATATTCTGAGAATAAGATTGGAAATCAAGGTGAAGGCTTTAACAAAAGGATAGAGCACAAAAACAAATAACTTTAAGGGATAAATATAAAAAAATGAAAGTTTCTTGGGATGCTGAGCAGCATATATTTTTGGCGTTATCTCTGAAAATAGTAATATCATAAAGGTTGTGGTGAGAGTAGCATATAGAACAGCTTTATCATCTTCAAGTAAAGTAACAAATAAAAAGGTTGCTATAGAAGCTGCAGCAGCATTAACAAAGGTATTTCCTACTAAGATTGTTGCAAGCAATTTATCTGGAGGGAAAAGAAGACCATGTATTGCCTTTGCCTTTTTATTTCCTTTCTTAATCAAGTAATCCAGATGATAACGGTCAAGGGCTACAAATGCGGTCTCTGACGAAGAGAAAAAAGCACTCAGGATAAGGCACACAAAAAAAGCAATAATGGATAAAAGTAGCATCTTATTGATATTATTTAAAACTCAGAAGAGGGCTTGAAATCCTTAAAGCATTCTTCTAAAATCTCATCAATTTTTTTCTCAATTTCAGAAAAAGGAATATTTTTAACTTCAGAAATCTCCCATGCAATTAAACTTTTTGCCCTTTCCATCATTTTCTTCTCTCTAAATGAAAGAGGTTTAATTAAATTTAAATAAAATAAATTTTTTAATACAGTAATGGTATCATAAATAGAACCTGAACGCATTTTTTCAAGATGTTCTTTATATCTTCCTTTCCAGTTCATAATAAGCTCAGTGTCGCCATTTTTCAGAAAATTAAAAACCTCTTCCACTTCTTCCTCCATTATTGGCTTTCTTATGCCCATTTCATTTGCATTTTCAGCTGGAACAAGAACAATTGTATTGTTTGCTATTATTCTTACATGATAAAAAATGGATTTTTCCCCTAATAATGTTTTTTCTTCTATTTTTTCTATGATTGCTAATCCATGGCTTGGATAAATAATCTTGTCCCCGACCTTAAAGTCCAAAGCCATCTTTAATTCCATAATACAAGAAAAAATTATGTATGTCAATTAAATGTAGAATCTGTAATAAAAATACACAGAAATATTTTTGGGATTTTGTTAGGATTTTTAAAAAGAAGAATTGGTGAAATCAATAGTATAATAAGCTAATTAATGGAAATTCCTAAATTAAAAATAATATCTGCAACCAATACTTGCATTAATGCCGAATTCTGTGGCAGGGATTAAATCAAGTAAGGGACTGAGTTCAAAGAAAATATCTATTGGAATATTATCAAAAATATAACTTATTCCCACAGGAATTCTGATGCCTACTCTGCTTTTCTCCTTAGCTTTAATTCTACATCCAATTCCATAATAAAAAGGGAGCTTTCCCTTTTCTGTTTTTAGTAGATTAAAATTATGAAAGAGATAATCCATATGTAAGTGCAATGAACTTTTTCCTGTAAAAGACCAGGCAATTCCACCATCTATTGCAGTCGTCTGTGTTACCCATTTTTTCAAGCTTATTCCAGTGGGTTCACCTAAAATTATGCCCAGTCCAAAATCTTTTTCTCTGGAAAAT
>CAZWBN010000275.1:0-2592 GCA_964632095.1 uncultured Clostridia bacterium
ACAAATTTTCTACCCAAAGCTCGAGCTATTGACTTTCCAAGAGAAGTTTTTCCTACCCCGGGGGGTCCGACAAAACAAAGGATAGGACCTTTAACTTTCTTGGATAATTTCCTCACACTTAAATATTCAATTATCCTTTCTTTTACCTTTTCAAGATTATAATGATCTTCATCAAGTATTTTTCTTGCCATATTCAAATCTAAATTATCACGGGTACTCTTCGACCAGGGCAAACTGAACATCCAGTCCAGATAATTGCGAATGACTGCTGTTTCAGCTGACTCAGGATGCATCTTCGACAGACGATTTATCTGTTTTTCCAACTCCTCCCTAACTTCAGCTGAAACTTTCATCTTAGCCAGTTTCTCCCTATAATTTCTAACCTCTTCCTGAATCTCATCACCCTCTCCCAATTCTTTCTGTATGGCTTTTAACTGCTGGCGAAGGAAAAATTCTCTTTGCATTTTATCCATCTCACCCTTTGCCTGAGTGCTTATTTTATGTTGAATATCAAGCACCTCTAATTCTTTAGCCAAAAACTCATATACTTTCTTTAATCTCTCCACAGGGTCTTGAATTTCAAGTATAGTCTGAGCCTCTTCCACTTTCAAATCAAGATTTGCAGCTACTAAATCTGCTAATCTCCCAGGATTTTCTATATTGGCGACTAAAATAAGAACCTCGGGCGAAATCTGTTTTCCAAGAGAAGCTGCTTTTTCAAGACCGGCTCGAACATTTCTAATCAATGCTTCTACCATAACAGAACCCTTCTCCACTTCTTTTTCCTTGATGGTTCTTATTTTTGCTGAATAAAAAGGCTTATTTTCTTCAAGCTCCACTGCTTCAGCCCGGGAAATTCCTTGAACAAGAATCCTCATCCTTTCATCAGGAAGCTTCAACATCCTCATTACTATTGCTACTGTTCCAATCCTATATACCTCATCTTTAGTGGGCTCCTCCTTTTCCATATCCTTTTGAGTGAGTAAAAGGATCAATCGATGAGTAGAAAGCGACTCATCGATTGCTTTCTTGGATTTTTCTCTTCCAACAAAAAGAGGAACCGCCATATATGGAAAAACCACTATATCTCTAAGTAATAAAACTGGCAAAACTTCTGGAATTTTGATTTTTTCTTCTAATTCTGTTTCAAATTTCTTTTCTTCGTTCATAATAACCTCCTTATTCTATTTCAACCTCTACCTCCTTATCTTCCTCTGGTATTAGTTTACTGAATTTAATTGTTAAGATTCCGTCTTTAAAAAAAGCTTGGGCACTTCCTGGATTAACATCATAAGGGAGATTTAGAACTCTTCGGAATTTTCCATACTCCCTCTCCAATCTCAAAAATCTAATATTTGAAACCTTAGGTTGCCTTTTCTTTCCTTTAACTTCTAACCTGTTCCCTTTTATGAAAATTTTTATATCTCTTTTCTCTACCCCTGGAAGTTCAACTTTTACAATGATTTCATCATTTTTCTCACATATATCAACAGGAGGAAACCAACCTTCTTCAAGAAAAAATTCTCTGGTTGTTTTGGCAAATATATTCTCAAAAATCCTGTTTATTTCTCTTTCTATTTCCATTAATTTTGAGTACTGATTAATCTTTTTTGCCATTATTCCCCCTATTTTTCCTTCAATAAATTTTCTAATTCTTTTTTAAACTCAATAACATCCTTAAACTCTCTATATACAGACGCAAAACGCACATATGCAACTTTATCAAGCTCTTTCAGTTTTTGCATTAGATATTGACCAATTTCAGCTGTTGAAATTTCCTTTTCAGGTCTTTCCTGCAACATTGATTCAACTTCATCGGCAATTTTCTCCAGTCTTTTAACAGATATAGGTCTTTTTTCACAGGCTTTTAAAAGCCCGTGAAGTAATTTATTACGGTCAAAGGGTTCTCTTCTCCCATCCTTTTTAATAACCATGTATGGAATTTCTTCAACCCTTTCATATGTGGTGAACCTTTTATTACAGTTCAGACATTTCCTTCTTCTCCTTATCGTTAATCCATCCTTACTTTCCCTTGAATCAATTACCCTATTATCAAAACTCCCACAAAAAGGGCACTTCATTTATTACTCCTTCTTTCTAATTTTCTAACATAGGCTAAAGATAAGCCTTCTCGCCATAATATTATGAAACCCATTAATATTGTTCCAACATATATTATAGCATGTAATACAGTTGTTGTTCCAATAGCCTTATTTGGATTTACTCCGTAAAGAGAAATAAGACCAAATTTACTCAATGCATGAAATCCTCCTATCATTCCAGGTGTGGGAATTGAAGCTCCAACCATTGTTAAAAACAAATAAGGAAGCACTAAGGGGAAAGGAAATTTTATATTAAAGCTATATAGCACTATCCAAGAAAAGAAACCTATAAAGAGCCATTGAATTATTGAGAATAGAAAATATAAAATTAAATTTGGAAGAGAATGAAAAAATTTCAATCCATCCAAAAAATTCGTTGATATGTGTACTGCTTTTTGAGAAATTTTTGGGAAGGGCTTAAAAATTCGAGATATGAAAGAAACAGACTTTTCCTGGAAAAAGTAAAGCAAAAGAATAAGAACAATTAAAA
>CAZWBN010000276.1:0-2587 GCA_964632095.1 uncultured Clostridia bacterium
TTCGAATATGGAAATACTGGGAGCACAGGGAATATAGCAGGAGTTAACATTCTGTAAGTATTGTAATTTATCTTACTTAAAATTACAATGACATCATCAACAATAACTATCCCATACAATGAAATTCCTTCATTTCCACCCACATATTCAATTGTAGGAGTTTCATAAAATTTAATCTTTTTTCTCATCTTTCCTCCTTAATAAAAATTACATTTCAATTTTCTGTTTAGCTCTTAAATTCTCAATAAATTTCTTAACATAGTAATAAGAATAAACAACTAAATTTTTATCAAAATCTATTTCATTTTTTACTTTTCCTTCTAATTTAAATCCCTTTTCTTTCAAATGAGCAATAATTTCATCATCCTCTTTTTCTAAAAAAATTTTTATTTTTGTAGGCTGGACAATTGAAAATATAGGAAATATTCTAAGAATATAATCAAATGCATAATCTAAAATTTTATTCTTTTTCTCAACTACAATTAAATTAATGACCCCCGCTTTACTTTTTCCTTTTTGATAAATAGGAACACTCACTGTAATTAATCCAATTGTTTTATCTTTCCTCCTTATCAAGAAAAATTCCTCACTATAAGAAAACAACTTCTGCCTTATTGCAACATCCCTATATTCATGATTTG
This sequence comes from uncultured Clostridia bacterium, assembly GCA_964632095.1. Taxonomy (GTDB): domain Bacteria; phylum Acidobacteriota; class Aminicenantia; order JdFR-78; family JdFR-78; genus JdFR-78. The sequence goes on from CAZWBN010000276.1 coordinate 642, forward strand.
GTATTGAAAGGGGATTTAAGTAAAAATAATAATTATGGGCTATATTATATTTTTGCTGGGGAATCCCGAATGAATTAAGAAAATTCATAATTAATGAAAAATGCTCTTCATATCCAACTAACATATAAATATTATTATCTATCTCTTCTCTCATCTCATTTACAAAAGGATTTTTTCCTTCCCATTTTATTATTCCAAGTCGAGAAAAATTACTTAAGGCTTTAATAATGTCCATATGTAATTTTTTCTTTGAAACTTGAGGATACCATTTTTCAAAAGTTTTATAAATATCAGATATAGTTCGTTTGCCATTACAAAGTTCAAGAATCTGTTTTGAGGTAGGATTAATTATAAGTTCCATTGTCTCTGGATGTTCTTTTGAAATTAATGTCATATATCCTTCTTTTTCATCACGGAAATATAAAAGGTAATCTTTTGAAAAAATCGGGACAGCATTATCCATTGACATAGAATACCTCCCTCTCAATTAAATTATTATCAATAATATCAATTTCTATATCTTTTTCAAAATAAACTTTCTGTTTAATAAAATCTGATACAGAACAGATTTCTTTAGCTAATTTTTTTACAATTGGTAGTTCCCATACTCTCGCAAGTCCTGCATCCCAGTATTCAGAAAACTTATGCTTCCTGATATTTCCAACCACTATTGGAATATAAGGAGAAACTACAATTTTTCCATCAGCTCTTATATCCACATAATTAACACAATGCTGACATAAATTCCTAAAACGAATTAGATGGTCTACAGGGTCTCCCCATTCTAATTCCATTTGATTATCACTCATCTGTAGTTTGTATATAGTTTTAACCAATTTTCTATACTGATAGTGAGTCGGAACAAGTTCTTCAATAAAAAGCTGAGCCCTACCTAAAATCATCAAAGGCTGAACTCTTAATTCTTTCACTCCTACCTCCTTACATAGAGCATATACATCCAAAAACTCATCAATATTAAATTTAGTAGGTGAGAAAGCGACTCCTGGCTTTATTCCTTCCTCTACAAGAAATTTAATCGCATCAATTGCCCGTTTAAAAGAACCTTTTACTCCTCTTAGCCTCTCATGAGTCTCTGGGCGAGCACCGTCTAAACTCACTTGTATATTTTTAATCCCAATTTTCGCCAACATTTTTGCCCTTTTTTTATTTAGTAAATAACCATTGGTAACTAAAGAACATTCACTCCCATGCGAAATCAAAATCTTAGCACATTCATACATTAACTCCTCTCTCAAAAAAGGTTCTCCCCCGCAAAAACAGAGATTAAGAGGTTTTAATCTAGCGACATCCTTAATAAACTCTATAACCTCATTATCTGTTAACTCATTCTTTATAATCTCATTTTCTCCGCTTCTATTAAAACAATGGATGCAGCGGAAATTACACCTGTTTGTTATGTCAAAAGCTAATTGAGAGGGACCCCTTAATAAATGAGCATGTTTTAAAGGAATATTTAAAAATTTTCTCTCTGCCATTTCAATCCTTTATAAGCAAATTTCGTGCCAAGTTTTAAAAAATTGAAGTAAGTAATTGATTTATAAAGAAATATCACTTCGAAATCAAAAATTTGAAATTTGAAAAATTTTTTTAAAAAAATCGAGTCTCAGCTCGATTTTCAGCTTAAAATTACCCGCTATGCATCGATTTATAAAAAGTCGAGCTGTGGCTCGATAAATCGAGCTCAGACTCGATTTTTTCTCTTTTCAACTAATTCTTTAATTAGCTTTTTTATCTTAATACCCTGATTCCTTAAAAAATCATGAAATTTTTTATAATTTTTTTCTTCAATTCTAAATATTGAAAGAAGTCCTTTTAGTTTACCTCCTGATTCTTTAAGTCCAAAACATATTACTTCTTTAAGTTGATATTTATTTAGTTCATGATTTAAATAGGCTTTATGAACCACTTCCCAGAAACTCTTGCCT
>CAZWBN010000277.1:0-2578 GCA_964632095.1 uncultured Clostridia bacterium
GTCAAAAAAATATGCCTGAAAATTATACCGAATTATCTTGGTGAATGGAACATATTAAAGGATAAAAAATTTTTAAAATGGCTTCTTGAAGAAAAAGAAAAGGGAAATGAAATTATTCAACATGGCTATACTCATAAAAACTGGAAAAATCCAAAAAGTTCTTCAGAATTTTCTCAGTTAAATTATGAAGAAGCAAAAAAATTTATTCAGGAAGGTAAAGAAATCCTCAAAAAAGCTGGAATTAATTGTAAAGGGTTTACTTCGCCGACTTGGAAACAAAATGAAGAAGCAATTAGAGCTATAATTGATTGCGGATTTGATTATTTTACGACCCTTCTATGGATAAGGAAAATAAAACCCAACAAAAAAATATTCTTGCCCGCTTTTGGATTTCACGGCATCTGTAGTCCTCTGGAATATGGCGCAATGATTGGAAATGCTATTGCAACGGAAACTTTGCTTCCTTTTCAGAACTGTAATCGTATTGTTCTACATCCTCAGAATATTCATGAAAATAAAGCTTTTTTATTTGTTATTAAAATGTTAAAAAAATTAATCGGGAAAAGAAAATTGATAACCTATTCTGAATTAGCTGAAAATAAGAAATAAATGAAACGGAAAGTATCAATAATAATTCCTGCTTATAATGAAGAAAAATATCTTTTATCAGCCCTTGAATCCATAGAAAAACAGACTTTTGATCATAACCAGATGGAGGTAATTGTAGTAAATAATGCTTCAACCGATAACACTGTGAAAGTTTTCAATTCCTTTATTGGAAAAAATTCTTTTAAAATGACTTTAATTGATGAACCCGTACTTGGTGTATCAAGAGCAAAAAATAAAGGAGCTTCCATAGCTGAAGGCAAAATTCTTATTTTTCTTGATGCAGACTCTCGAATGAGCGAAAATCTGGTTCAAGTTGTAAATGATTATTATGAAAAAGGCTATTTAATGGGAATCATAAAACTGCTCCCTGATTCCAACAATTTTATGGCTCGATTTCTCTTCAATTTAATAGATTTCGGGAAGAAAAATCTTCATGTGACTGCTCAAATGGGGTATTGTGACAGCAAACTTTTCTGGAAAATCGGGGGATTTAGGCCGGAAATAAAGCACGCTGAAGACCTGGAGCTCTTTACTAAAGTAAAAAAATTATTAAAAAAGGAAGGGGGAAAATTCTGTTATATAAGAGAGGCTTTTATCATTACCTCAACACGAAGGATGGACCGCCTCCCATTAAAACTGGGTTATCCACTTACATTTTTTGAATGGTTATTTGGGGGATTTTTAGGGCTAAGAAGGAAAAAATACAAACCTTATAGATAAACAAATTTCACATTAGAATTCCGAAGGTTTACTTTTATTTTTCAAATTTTGAAAGTAAATCCTTTACAGCATCCTTATGCACCAAAATGGTGAGCATTTTTAATTTTACATAATCATCTCTATAGAAATAATATCCTTTAAATTTTCCTCTGAACGCACTACGTCCAGAATCTTTAATCAAGAACCAATCATGATCTCCTATCCTTTTATATCCCACGAGATGGATTGCATGGTCATCCGTTGAGGTTTTATTATAAAATCTGAATTCCCTTGAATCCTGATTAATGCAATTAAATGGAATATCAAAGGAAGGAATTATTGCAATATCCTCTTCTCCGCTTTTTCCGGGTTCGGAAATATCTCCTCCGAGCGCAACTGTATAGCCCTTTTTAATAGCATTAACTATTGCATTATAAAAATCATCAAGTGGAACATTATAATATTCTTTACTGTGCCACCAATTATCAGGGACTTTATATTCTCCCTTTGTATAAAAAGGCAAATATTTAAAACTCATTATTGCCACATAGTCATCAAGTGGAAGCTGAAGAACCTTATCAAGATATTCCTTTGGAGTCATTTCCTTCCCATTAACAACAATTTTTTCCGGAGGCTTCCCTAAATGTTTGTTTAAAATAGCCTTAATATAATTTATTGCTGTCTCTTCATCCCAGTAATTGTTTTGTTTAAGAAAATTAAGATAGGCTTTTAATTCCTTAAAAAGCTTGCTATGGTCATGCTTTGTCTTACCAGGCAAAAGACCGGTATAATCCGAAGCCCTAACTATTCCATATTTTTTTATTCTCTCTATTACAGCATTATGCTCTGAACCTTGCCCAAAGAAAGAATTACCTCTTTCTCGAATAAATCTTCGAGCCTTTTCCACATATTCCCAGTAAACTGTATACATTTCAGAAAGTTTTATTTCTCCCTTACCCAATCTTTTCAGTTCAGATTCTAAAAAAGAAGTCGTTGCAAAACACCAACAGGTGCCTGTTCTCCCTTGACTTATGGGTGGAAAATGAAAATACTGGGTAAATTCTTCAAGAGATTGAGGTCTCTCAATACCAGAAAAGTCTAAGGTGAGAAAGGTTCTCTCTTTTCCATTTATTTTTCTTGTCTTGTAAATCGCTTCATCCATGTACTGAAGACTTTCTTTCGGGATAAATTTCTTGGCTACTTTCTTCTCCTTTTCTTTTGGGGCACATAAAATTAAAATTAATACAGAAAACAAAATAATCCCAAAATA
>CAZWBN010000278.1:0-2575 GCA_964632095.1 uncultured Clostridia bacterium
TGTTTTAGGATTTAATTTTAAACTTTGAGGTGAATTAAATGAAAATTTTAGCAATTGATACGACAACCTTTTTTGGTTCTATAGCTCTTTTAGAGAATACAGAATTAATAGGGGAAGTAAATATAAATTCTCCTGTAACACACTCTCAACGGTTACTCCCTTCAATACGGTTTTTGCTTGATATAAATAAATTATCAATCAAAGATATCGATGGATATGCCTTATGTATTGGACCAGGGTCATTTACAGGAATCAGAATAGGAATGGCTACAATTAAAGCTCTTTCCTTTGCTTCTTTAAAACCAGTTGCTCCTATTTCTTCTCTTCAGGCGCTGGCTTTTAAATTAAGGGGAAGAAAGGGAAGATTAATTTGTCCACTTTTAGATGCAAAAAAAAGAGAAATTTATTCAGCCCTTTTTGAATCGTCTAATTCCTTTCTAAAAGAAGTGATAAAACAAGGTGTTTACAATCCTGATGGATTCTTTTCCTCTCTCCCTCAAAGGCGAATCATATATTTTATAGGGAATGCGCTGGAAATTTATTATTCTAAAATTCGAAAATATTTTGAAGATAGAGCTAAATTCACTTTAAGGAGCAATTTTATTGGCTATGAGGTTGGATTACTTGGATATAAAATTTTAAAAAGCAATGAAGGTGTTTTTTATAATAAATTAAACCCTCTCTATTTTCGTCCATCAGAGGCAGAGCTTAAGAGACAGAAGAATGAAAAGGAATAATTTTAATTTTATTTCTTTAAGGAAGATGAAAGAGGAAGATGTTGATAGAATTGTGGAAATAGAAAGACTTTCCTTTACCACTCCTTGGAGTAAATATGCTTTTCTCAGTGAAATATATAATCAGCCTATATCTTGCCCTTTTGTAATTGAGGATAGCAGAAAGAATAAAATAATTGGATATGTGATCTATTGGATAATAGGTGATGAGGCTCATATTAATAATATTGCGCTCCATCCGGAATTTAGAGGCCAGGGAATAGGAGAATATATTTTGCGGAAAATTATTGAATTAATAAAAAAAGCTGGTGCAAAGTTCATTAGCTTAGAAGTAAGACCTTCAAATATACCTGCCAGAAAACTTTATCAAAAACTTGGATTCCGTCTTAAAGCGATTAGAAAAAATTATTATATTAATCCAAGAGAAGATGCCCTAATTTTAGTTAAAGATCTAATAGATAACTTCAAGAAGACATAATCCATGGGGAGGAGCGGTAGGAACAGTAATGGAATGATTTTTATTTTCAAAAATATCAATAATTACATCTGGCTCAATTTTTCCTTTTCCAATTTCTATCAGAATTCCCACAATTTTTCTAACCATATATCTAATAAAACCATTGGCTTTTATTTTAAAAATGATTTCATCATCTCTTTTAAATATTTCTGAGTAATAAACTTCCCTTATGTTGTTTGTTTTATCTGAAGAGGAAAACGGAGTAAAATCTTTTTTTCCAACAAAATGTTTGGATGCCTCTCTCATTCTTTCAAAATCAAGAGGATAGGGGTAATATAACACATATCGTATGAGAAAAGGGCTAATCATCTTTGAATTTAATATACGGTATTCATATATTTTTGCCTTAGCCTTTCTTCGAGCATGAAAATCAAGGGGAACTTTTTCAAGACTTAGAATTCTTATGTCATGAGGTAATACTGAATTTAGGGCGCGAAAAAGTTCTTCTTCGCTCAGATTGATATTTGCCCAAAAATTTGCAACCTGTCCTTTTGCATGCACTCCAGCATCTGTTCTTCCTGCTCCAACTATTTTTATTTTTTGTTCTGTTATCCTCTCCAGTGCTTCCTGTATAGTTCCCTGAATGGTTTTAACGCCAGGTTGAAATTGCCAGCCGTGATAATCCATTCCATCATATGCAATTATAAGTTTATAATTGTTCATTTATTGAAATTTTCGATTAATTAAATAATAAAGTTTTCTATATAAGAATTACAGATTATACTTTATCCAATGCCTGCGCCAGATCATCTATTATGTCTTCAAAATTTTCTATTCCTACAGAAATTCTTACAAGCCCCTCTGGAATACCAAATTTTTTTAACTCCTCTGGCGAATATGAATGATGGGTTGTGCTCGCTGGATGCTCTATTAAACTATCCACATCTCCCAAGCTTACTGCAAGTGTGAGGAGTTTAACGGAATTTTGAAGAATTTCGCCGGCTTCTTTTCCTCCTTTAAGCTCAAAAGAAACCATTCCACCAAAGTTTCTCATCTGTTTGCAAGCCAGGTCATGCTGTGGATGAGAGGGAAGACCCGGATAATAAACCTTACTGACCTTGGGATGATTTTCCAGAAATTGAGCTACTTTTAATGCATTGAAACAATGTCTTTCCATTCTTACAGCCAGCGTTTTGAGTCCTCTTATTAGGAGCCACGCAACAAATGGACTGATTGTTGCTCCTATATCTTTTAAAACATTCTTTGCTTCTTTTATAAATTCCTTTGAACCAATAAGAATTCCGCCTATTGCATCTCCATGTCCACTTATATATTTTGTAGCACTATGAACTACACTATGGGCTCCGAGCTCAAGGGGTCTTTG
>CAZWBN010000279.1:0-2569 GCA_964632095.1 uncultured Clostridia bacterium
TGATGAACCTGTATCTTCTCTTGATATTTCAATTCAAGCACAGATTTTAAATTTACTGTTAGAGCTTCAGAGAAAGTTCAATCTAACTTATCTGTTTATTTCTCACGATTTAGCTGTTGTAAAACATATCAGCGATGAAGTTGCAGTAATGTATGCAGGTCAATTTGTAGAATTTGGAAAGACAGAAGAAATTTACAACAATCCTCTGCATCCTTACACAATCTTACTTTTGGAATCTTCAAAAAAAAGAAAAATAGAGTTTTCTTTTAATTTATTTGGAGAAAAAGGAGAAGGCTGTTCCTTTTATCCAAAATGTTTAAGAAGAAAAAATATTTGTAAGTATAATAATCCAAATTTGATTGAACTACCTGATGGACGAAAAATTAGATGCTTCTTATATAATTAGTTTTTTATTGATACAAAAGGAAAAAAATTTTATAGTAAGGTAGTTATGTAAAAATAAAAAAGGAGTTTGCCATGGGAAAACAGGATATAGAGCTTAAAACTTTATCAGAGGAATTTGATGATTATATATCCTCTCTTGAAAAGGAAAAACAGAAAGAATTGGTTGGATTAAAAACAGGATTTCCTAAATTAGATAAAGCAACAAAAGGGATTGACGGTCTTATTGTATTGAGTGGATTACCTGGAAAAGGGAAAACAAGTTTTGCCCTTCAACTCGGATATGAAATAGTAAAGCTCAATAAAATCTCTTTATTATATTGCTCCTTAGAAATGAATAGGAAAGAATTATATCTTAAACTTCTTTCTCGACTAAGCGGAATTCCAAATCATGACTTGAAATTGATGAATATAAGGTTAAAGGATGAAAAAAATTATAATAAGGCTATAGAGGAAATACATCAATATGGAAGAAATATAATTATAGCTGACAGAGAAACCACAGCCTTTGATATCAAAACAGTGAGAGAAATAGCAGAGAGATTAAAAAATAGAGCAGGGTCTGAGAATATTTTCATTGTGATTGATTATTTACAGGTCTTCCCAGTAATTGATAAGAGTTTTTCGGATTATAAAGAAAAGCTCAATTATTTAATCACCCAATTCAGAAGAATTCAGGAGGATTTAAAGGGCACTGTTCTTTTAATCAGCCATAAAGAGGTAATCAATAATCTTTTAAGAGAAAGTATTTTAGGCTCTCCTGAAATAGAATATAGTGTTGATTCTATTTTTATTTTGGAAACCGAGGAGGAGAGGAAAGCAAGAGAAAAAGAAAAAGAATTAATTATTCCTGAATTTGAATTTGATGAAAACTCGGGAGAATTAATTCTTGTTCAGGAATCCGAAAGAATAGATTTAATTATTGCAAAAAATAGATTTGGTCCCCCTGGAAGAGTAAAATACGAATTTAATGCAAGTCTTTCAAAATTTTCTGAACTTTAATCCATAAATTTTTAAATCCCCCGGACTTCAAAATTCAAATTTTAAACCAATTTGTAATGCAAAATTATTATAAGTTATTTGAGATATTCGATAGTAAAATTTTTGAAGAAGAATTGGTATATTATTTTCTTTTACATTGATATTATAAAACTCAATATAAGCAAAGGTTTTTGGTTTCATTTCATAGTCAATAGGAAGCAGAATTTCGCCTATTCTATTAGTTCTAATATTTTTAAAACAAAACCTATTATAGATAATATCCAGACTTAAATACATGTTTTCAAAAAACAATTTTATGTCCAGACCGACTCCCCCTTGAAACCCCAATGCACTGTCCTTTCCATTGAAATGGTAGTTGCCATGTCTCCAGTCTGAAATATGCTCCTTAGGAGAATAATCAGATGTAGTAGAACTCTTTAATTCTCCAAAATAATAACCTATTCCTCCTCTTAATTTTAAATATCCTATCTTGGGAATAGGCGCATATAAAGCACCACAGAGATATAAATTCCTCAATTCTGTGCGAAAAGAAGGGGATATGAAAAATGTTTCATTTTTAATATTTTCTAATGGATGGATTTCTATTCCATTCCCTTTAAAATTCCCGAGAGGATAGGAATATTCGTAACCAAAAATTAAACCCATATATGGGGAGAATTTATAGGTAAATTCAATATTAGCATTAATACTGTAACATCGATTAGACTTATTCATATAAGGAGAAAAACTCAAATATTTAATCTCACTTTCCCAGTTATCTGGAAACTTTGCAATAGAATTAATAAAACCTCCTCCCATTTTTACAAAGAAATTTTTTCCGTAAAGGGAAAGAGAGAATATCAAAAGAAATATAATCAAAAACCCCTTTTTCATTTTTTAATTATACCAAAATATTCTTTAAAATTTAAATCAAAATTTTTAGATAGAATATTGATTCATGAGTGAGAAATTGGTAAAATCAATTTGCCATGATTAGGGGTAAGGTCTGGAAATATGGGGATAGTATCAATACGGATGTAATTTTTCCAGGTAAATACACTTATTCCATAACAGAACCTGAGGAGATGGCAAAACATGCTCTCGAAGATCTTGATCCAAATTTCTCCAAAAATGTGAAGAAAGGGGATGTGATAGTGGCAGGAAAGAATTTTGGTTGCGGGAGTTC
>CAZWBN010000280.1:0-2565 GCA_964632095.1 uncultured Clostridia bacterium
TTACCTTTTCTTTATCAATTTTTATTTCTGCTGGATCTGTCATAGGATTATAATAACCAACTACATCTTTATATTTGCTTTCTCGAGGTCTCTGTGAATCAACAACAATTATCCTATAGAACGGCTTTTTTTTCTTCCCCAGTCTCATTAGCCTTAATTTCAACATCTTCTAATTCCTTGGTTTTTTAATAATAACTAAAAGAACTCAATCTGTCAATAATTTTTAGGCTCTATGTCAAAAAGTGGGGAGAAGAGAGTATAAAAGCAAGAGGCAGGACAGCAAGGAGCACCTGTCTGACAAACAGGCAAGTCTTTCTTACATAAACCTCCACATTTCTAAACCCCTGTCTGCTAACACCACAGGCAGGCAAAACTCACTCTTTTTACCATCTTAATTTTTGTGTGTATTACCTTCTTATAGCAGGACCTCCCAAGGTTTCTGCCCTGCCACTTCTCTCTCATTTTTCCCACTTTCATTATACAGCCTTTACCAATTTGACACTTTAAGGTTTGAATGATATATTTTAGTATTCAGGAAGCAAATAAAATTTATATCCTTTAGAGGAGGTTTTATAAATGAATTTAAAAGAAAAATTGTCTCAAAAAATTGGGCCTATGAGAGAGGGAGTTCGTTCTGTAATGGAGAAGTATGGGGATAAAGTAATATCTGAAGTTACAGTGAAACAAGCGTATGGTGGGATGCGAGGCGTAAAATGTATGGTTTGGGAACCTTCTGCTCTTGACCCAATGGAGGGAATTCGTTTCAGGGGTTATACCATACCAGAAGTGAGAGAGAAATTACCAAAGGCGCCTGGAGGCGAGGAGCCTCTTCCTGAGGGAATCTTCTATCTTCTATTGGTTGGAGAGATTCCAGCTGAAGAAGATGTAAAGGAAATTACAAGGGAATGGCAAAAAAGAGGAGAATTACCTCAGTATGTGAAAGATATGTTAAGAACCATTCCGAATGATACTCATCCAATGACTCAGTTTTCTCTCGGTATTTTATGCATGCAAAGAGAATCAGTTTTTGCTCGTCGTTATAGAGAAGGCTTAAGCAAGACTGAGTATTGGGAACCGGTTTTCGAAGATGTAATGAATCTGTTGGCGAAATTACCTCATTTAGCTGCATTTATTTACAGGAAAACTTATAAGAATGATGAACAGATTCCACCAGACCCAAATTTAGATTGGGCTGGAAATTTTGCTCACATGCTTGGAATAGAGAATGATGAGTTTAAGGAATTAATGAGGCTTTATCTTGTTTTACATAGCGATCATGAAGGAGGCAATGTTTCAGCTCATACAACTCATCTGGTGGGTTCAGCTCTTTCTGACCCTTATTATGCTCTTTCCGCAGGAATGAATGGACTGGCGGGTCCACTCCATGGGCTGGCCAATCAGGAAGTTATTCGATGGATTATGGAAATGAAAGAGAAATTAGGAGGAGGCGTTCCCACTAAAGAACAGATTTCTCAATATGTCTGGGATACATTGAACGCAGGTAAGGTAATTCCAGGATACGGTCATGCTGTTCTGAGACAGACTGACCCGCGATATACTGCTCAAAGAGAATTTGCATTAAAACACCTTCCTGATGATGAAATTTTCAAAATTGTAAGTCTTCTCTATGAAGTTGTTCCTGGAATATTGAAGGAACATGGAAAGGCAAAGAATCCCTGGCCAAATGTTGATGCTCATTCGGGTTGTTTGCTCCTTCATTATGGATTAAAAGAATATGATTTCTATACTGTGCTTTTTGGAGTATCAAGAGCATTAGGAGTTCTGGCTTCCTTAGTATGGAGTAGAGCTCTTGGCTTACCAATTGAGAGACCAAAATCTGTAACCACTGAATGGATAAAGCAACAATTTAGTGGAGAGTAATTAAAAATAAAAGGGGGGAGATTTTATTCTCTCCCCTTTTAATAATTTTCATTTTCTTCGAAAAGAAGAATAGTTATTTCTGATTTTGAACGGGACATAGGCTGTATATCCAAAAAAATTTTTGGCATTCAGAACAATTATGAATTTTTTTCCATTGATATATTTCCTACCATATACTTTAATTTAAATTAGAAACTTGACCTTTTAGAAGAACTCTAATATAAAACAGTTTATGAGAACTAAGATTTTCTCAATTGAAGTTTTTTGTATAATTTTTATCTCAATAATTCTTGCATTTTTCTTTCTCACTTATTTAAGAATACCTTCCTTTACCATTTTAAATCATCAGTTTGAATTTCCCTTTTTTAATTTCATAATACTTTTCACTGCCATCTTTTTTATATTCATCATTTTTGAATTCCTTTTCCAGAAATTAATTATTCCTTTTAATCGGAATAAAATAAAAACAGTATTGTCTTTTTCTCCCTTTATTTTTTTACTTCTATTCCCATTGGTTTTAAAGTTTTACATTACAAATGATGACCTACTTTCCAGGTTCAGGTTTTTTATTTTTTTGATTTTATTTTCTTTTTTATATCTAAAAATAGCTCTTCTTTTAGGCTATTCGAAAAAGAATTTCTTTAAAAAACTATTAGATATTTTTTTATCTCTTCCTGATAGAAA
>CAZWBN010000281.1:0-2536 GCA_964632095.1 uncultured Clostridia bacterium
GAATACTGAAGAGCATCTTTTAAAAACTGTTTTTCTCTTACAATTCCTGTTTGAGCTATATTTTCAGAAGCATACTGAAAAAGTGCTGTTGGAGATAAACAAGCTAAATTTCGAGCCTTAATTGTCCTCTGTTTCATGCTTTCATAATAATTTTGGTAATATTTCATTAATTTTTCTTGTCCTTCATCAAAGGCACGGTCAGCTTCTTTTTTTACTTCTTCCTCTGTTTTGATCTCTCCTCTTTTGATTTTTTCTCTTATTTCATCAATTCTTGCCCAAATCTCTTTTTCTATCGTAGGTTTAAGTCTCTTTGCTATTTGAAGTTCACTTGGTATATCAGAGAATCTTTGGGCTAAAATCCCAGCAGTATTTGGGATGATTATTGCGAAAATTATCCATATTGCTAAAAGGACAAGTAAAACAATTGATGAACGATGAATAATTGATGAAAACAACAAGCTTAGAAAAGCAAATAGAGATAAATATATTAAACTGAGAAAAAACATTAGAGAAATTTTGATTAAATTATTTAGAGTGAATAATGATGGAATAGATATTCCTATAATTAAAAGACTTAAAATGCATCCAATTACTAATGGAATAAGAAGAATTAAAACTATAGAAATATACTTTGCACTCAGAAATTCTATCCTTGAGATGGAATTTGATAGTATCTGTCGAAGAGTTCCTTGTTCCTTTTCTCCAGAAACAGCATTATAACCCAGCAGAATTGCGTAAAGACTGAAAATTACTTTTATAATAAAAGCCCAATCCAATTCTGGAACATTAGGTAATTTATAATTTCTTGGACCGGAATCATGAGGTCTTAAACGCGCTTTTGGTTCTAAATTATAACTCTTGGGCTGATATTTCTCTCCACCTTCAGAAAGAAAGATTAATTGAGAAGGCTTTTTAAAAAGGGTTGTTCTTACAGTACTTGGATTATTATAAATTTCTGAGACCTTCTCATTGTAAATAGAGATCTGCTCTTTATATTTTTTTACAAAAATTATACCATTTATTGAGAATAAGATAATACTAAGAACAACTAAAACAATGAATTGGACAGTTTGAAAATGTTCTAATAATTCTTTTTTTATAATCACTTTCATTTTTCACCTCACATCCTTTTTTAAAAATGTTAAATAGGAAAAGATGAAGAAGATAAGACTGAAAAGAAATAGAATGATTAAATAGGGTAAAGTTGCCAGTAAGCTTTCGCTTACGCTCTCTGATTTATATGTGAATTCAGAGAGTTTAGATTTTCTATAAGCTTGTCTGTCAATCCATCTTAATTTTGACCTCTCCACATGTTTTTTCCAGTGCCTGTAGACTCCATCCATAAATCTATCGAGTTCGCTTAAATCAGTTCGTGCAAAACGGCTAACTGTATTTTGATAAAGAACCGATGGTGAGAGAAAAGCTATAGTAGTTGCTAATTTACTCTGAGTAGTTAATTTATTTCCGAATTCTACATCTATCTGATAATTTTTTTCGGCTCTAATAGACCAAAGTTCCACATTTTTCAATCCAATTTCTTTTGGAACTCTTTTAGCCTTTTCAACAGCTTCATGAAAAGCTCTTTGATTTTTCTGAAATTCTTCCTCATAGGGTTTAAAAGCAGCTTCTTTTTGAGCCCTAATTTCTTTTTCACTCGGAAGTTCATAAAAATTTTCCGCTAATATTACACTTAAATTTGGATAAATAACTACTAAGAAAATCCATATTTGAAGTAATATCATTAAAGCTATAAAAGGTCGATTAACCATAACTGAAATAAACAAACTCAAAGTAAAAAAACAAATAAGATAAAGAGCAGAAACACCTATTATTCCAAGAAAGCGAATCCAATCCTGTGAGCTTAATGAAATAGAAGGATGAAGAACTATAATTATTACTGTTATGAGTGTTGAAATTATAAGTGAGGTTCCAATAACAAAAAGCCCTCCAAGGAATTTTCCAAGAATTAACTGGTCTCGAGGTAATTGATTAGCTAACACTAATCTCAAAGTTCCCATAAATTTCTCCTCTGAAATAGCATTATAGGTCAAAAATATGACCATAAGGCTTAGCACAATTCGCACAATAAAAGAAAAATCTATTGCTTCAAAACCGGACATATAACGAAGATGCTGGCTTGTATATTCTCCCATATAACCTGAAGGTCGAGATTGGATTTTGAGATAAGTCATTTCTATTTGATTTCCGAGTTTCCTATCTTTCTCTTGGACTAAAATACTGAGTGGTTGAGGAGGTTTGTAAACTTTAATGTAAAAAGTTTCTTTTTTACTATATTCCTTAGCATCAATATAATCTTGATGACGCTTCTTAAAATCATGAAGATTTATTAAAGTACTAATAGTGATTAGAAAAACAGTAATTCCTAATCCAATAAGAAATTTAGATGACTTCATATAATCTGAAATCTCTCTTTTTATGATTGTGCTCATCATCTTTCATATCCTCCTAAACAGTCAAAAATTATTTAAATTTACAAAGTAATTGGTTCTGCTCGCATGTAGTCGAGATAGATTTT
>CAZWBN010000282.1:0-2521 GCA_964632095.1 uncultured Clostridia bacterium
AAATAATAATTTCTGATAATTGACAACAAAAGAAATTTTCCATATTATGGGAAAAAAAGGAAGAAGCTTGAATGAATAATTGGGCAAAAATTATAATTGGTGATTGCAGAATTATGAGAGAAGTGGAGAATGAGAGTATAGATTTAATTGTAACTTCTCCTCCATATTGGCATATAAAAGATTATGGAATTCCAGGGCAAATCGGATATGGTCAAAGTCTCCATGAGTATTTGAAAGATTTATATTATGTATGGAGCGAATCGTTCAGAGTTCTAAGAAAAGGGGGAAGATTATGCATTAACATTGGCGACCAATTCGCTAGGTCAATTATTTATGGACGATATAAAGTAATTCCTCTCCATGCTGAATTCATAGCTCAATGCGAAAAAATAGGCTTTGATTTTATGGGTTCTATTATATGGCAGAAAAAAACCACAATGAATACAACAGGCGGTGCAACTGTAATGGGCTCTTTTCCTTACCCTTCAAATGGAATTGTGGAAATTGATTATGAATTTATTCATATTTTTAAAAAACCAGGCAAAGGAAAGAAAGTTTCAAAAGAAATTAAAGAAGCATCGAAGCTTTCAAAGGAAGAATGGAAAGAATATTTCTCAGGACACTGGTATTTTGGCGGTGCCAAACAGATTGGTCATGAAGCTATGTTTCCAGATGAGTTACCTCGAAGATTAATAAGAATGTTTACATTCATAGAAGATACAGTCTTGGACCCATTTCTTGGAAGTGGAACTACTGTTAAGGTTGCCTTGGAACTTCAGAGAAATGCAATCGGCTATGAAATAAATGAAGAGTTTCTTGAAATAATAAAAGAAAAACTTAATATAAAAGAAAGTTTATTTAAGTTAAATAATGTCCAGATAATAAAAGGGAAAGAGAAAATTACAACTTTGCCTTTGATTGACTATATACCCAGAATTCAAGATGCCAAGCCTCAAATAGATCCGAAGAAGTTTAATTTTAAGGGAGATAGACTTTATAAAGTTATTCAGATTGTGGATGAAAATACAATAAAGCTGAACACAGGTTTAAATGTCAAATTTCTTGGGGTAAAGATAGACAAAAAAGATGAAACGATTCGCTACTTGAAAGATTATATTCTCGGGAAAAATATATTTTTAAAATTCCAGAACGATAAAGTTGTGAATGAAAATACAGTAATGGCATATGTTTATCTTAAGAATAAAATTTTCATTAATTCCTATCTAATAAAATCAGGTTTAGGCTCTCCAGATTTTTCCATTAATCACAAACTACGAGATAAATTTATTAAATTATGGAAGGAGAGAGAAAGAGTTGGCCAAGGAATAGATACTAAATATGGCAACAAATAGATAATTTATAACCCTGAAGTAATTGACGAAATCAAAAAAGAAATCGAAAGACTTAAGCATTACAATAGCTAAAAAGCTATCTACTCTGAGAATAATTACTATTAATCTCCCAATCTCAATCAGTCTATATAAGTCTCTTTTCAAAAAAACCCAATAAAATTTTCGGAAAAGATGACTTATATATATAGAGGAGAAAATTTGTGTTTATAAAAATAGCAGATGTTCTGATAAGCTAACGAACAGGAAAATGGAACTTATTATTTTGGTTATATTAATCATATTGGCAATTTGCATTTTTCAATTAGATTAAATGTATGAAAACAAGCAAATGGAGGAACATGCAAAAAGTGAAATTTTATTAATTGCAGAAAAACAATATAAAGAACAATTAGCAAAACTATTTGAAGATATGAAGAAGGAAGGTTATTTCAGAAATATACCATTTTATTTTAAAATTATTTCATTTCCTGGCTTCTACAAGGGAGTCTCACAAGATAAAAAAATCTACTCAAAATACAGAAATAAACCATTTGAATGTGTTCCTCCTGCTGTAGCTTGTCGGGAGGAACATCCAAGAATTCTATTTTTTAATGCCTTCTTCGTTTGGAGTAAAATAGATGAAGAACAAAGAAAAATAAAGTTGTTGCATGAAATAGGACATCATTTAATATATAAGTTTGAACCACACCCAAAACTATACAAAGAATTAAAAAAAAGAGAACATCACGAAATAAACTATATCCTAAAATTACCAGATGAAATAAAAATAGAAAAATGGTTTTATAGGAATTGGCCCGATTTATTTAGTAAAAGAATGCAATTTTATCTCGAAGGCGACATATGGTACATCAAAAATATAAGTCAAATAAATATCCAGAATTTACAGGCAATTATAAATAGAATTTTATTTATAAAATCCATATATTCTTTTTATAATGGAGAGAGCAAACAACTTCATCTTACAATAATAAAAAAATATGAAGAATGGATTAAAAATATTTTGACACATCAAAGAATTGATTCCACCTTTTTATTCCAATATATAAAGAAAATACTTTCAGAAAGTCTAAAAAGAAAAATAAATGAGGAAAAATTAATAGAATTATATCTTTCTTATAAGAAAGACTTCAAAGAAAAAATTATTGAGAAAATCAGGTAAAAAGGTCCAT
>CAZWBN010000283.1:0-2514 GCA_964632095.1 uncultured Clostridia bacterium
CTATTTTGCATCATTTGAAAATCCTCGTGATTAACACCCCCGAGGTGTAAAAAGCATTATACTGCGGAGGTTCTTTTAAAGTAATATTTTCTGATGGCAATTTAGGGGAAGATAAAAAATTTTGAAATTTTTTCAGAATTTTGATATTCTGAATTCAAAAATTTGTGATTAGCAAAGAAAAATGCAAGATTTAAAAGCAATTATTACTGAGATAGGAACTCGTGGACAGCTAACTATCCCAAAAAAATCAGAGAAGCAGTCCACCTTGAGAAAGGTCAGACAGTAATGGTTATTCCAGTAGGAGATTCTATTATTATTACTCCAAAAAGACTTGAGTTAGATGAGGCAAGGAGATTGTTAAGAAAAATACTTAAGGAATCTGGATTTTCGATTAAGGAGTTATTAGCAGGACTAAAGGAAGAGAGAGAAATTCTCTATAAGGAAATTTATGGCAAAGAGGGGCATTAAAATCTTTCTTGATTCAAATGTTATACTTTCTAGGCTTATCTCTGATAAAGGAGCACCAAGAATCATTCTTGATATATTTATCCCTTAACCTTTCATTTTTGAAAGGAGTAACAGGCGAGTACAATTTAATAGAGATTGAACGAAACATGAAGAAAAAAATACCTCAAGCGCTTCCCATATATAAAAAATATCTTTCTAAGTTAAATCTTGAAATTATTCCAATACCTTCTTATAAGGAAATCAAAAAATTCTCTGAATACATTTCAGGTAAAGATGGTCCAGTTGTAGTATCAGCTATCAAAGGGAAGGTGGATTTTCTTATCACGGGAGGTAAAAAACATTTTGAGTCACTTAAACGGAAAAGTGATTTTCCAATTAAAATTTTAGACCCCTCTGAATTTTGCGGAGAAATTCTTTCAAGGATTATTGAAGAATTTAAAAAGTTTAAAAAATGAGGAAGTTTTTTAATTGGGAAATTTATCCGGTGATTTTTATTTGCTTATTTTTATTTATAATCTGTAATAAAGATGCTCCCCGTGCATATAGAAAAATCCAAATTGAAAAATTATTAGAGATTGGCTCAGAAAGTGGTGATGATAATTATATTTTTAATCTCTTTTCCAATATTCCAGAGAATACCGAAACAGGCAATGCAATAGATATATTTGAACCCTCTGGGAAATTACTCCAGACTATTTCTCTCCACACTCCTGCAAGAAAAATGTGTGTGAAAAATAATAAATTTTATATTTTAGAAACAGAAAATTTCTCTAAAGTAGGAGTGTGTAAAATAAAAAGGAGTAAATAAATGAAAGATTTACAGGCAAAACAAAAAAAGGGAAAAAGCTTATATCTTTTTTCTATTATGGTTTTAATTATAGCTTTTAATATTCTTTCATATGAGCAGGTTAAACGGGAAGGAAAGACAGTAATAAAGGAAAATTGCAAGATAGTGAAGAATTCTCGGGAGCCCGTTTGTGGTCAATTGAAATTAGAACTTGAAAAAGATCTGGTTATTGGAAATCCAGAAGATGAGAGATATGCATTTTTTGGCGGAATTACAGTTGATATAGATGAGAAAGGGAATATTTATATTCTTGATATGGAAGCAAGGAGAGTTCAAAAATTCGATAAGGATGGAAAATTCATTCTATCAGTTGGAAGGAAAGGTCAGGGTCCAGGTGAATTTGAAAATTCGTATTTTTTCCTCGTAGATGAAAAGGAAAATATTTTTATTTTGGATTATTCTAATAGAAAACTTAATCTTTTTGACAATAGTGGAAAATTCGTTCAAGCTATTAAATTGCCTTTTTTAGTTAAATCTTTTTCTATTTCTACAGAAAATCATTTTCTAACTCACAGTGAGGTATTTATAAAAAGGGGTCTAACTGATGCTGTGCAACTTTTAAACAAAGAAGGAATTGTATTAAAAACAATAGCTGAATTTCCAAATATAAAGTTTGAAGTACGTTTAAAGAAAAGACCTCGATTCACCGTAGCATTCCCCGAACTTTATCTCTGCCCTTTAAAAAATAACTCAGCAGTTTTTGGATATTCAGCAGAATATAAACTTTATAAAGTGGATTCTAAGGGAAATATCATCGCAATTATTGAGAAAGATGAACCAAGGCGGAAGGTTTCCAGAAAAGAAAAGAATCAGGTAATAAAAAATTTAATAAGAATGTATGGTCGGGGAGATAAAAGAAACGAGCAGGATATTCGCAAGAGAACTTTCTTTTCCACCTATAAACCATTTTTTGACAAAATTCTTGCCGATGAAGATGGCTGTATTTTTGTAAGGCGATATAGGATATGGTCAGCAAAGGATAAAGATATAATATATGATTTCTTTGATGAAAAAGGTAAATATCTCTATGAATTAAAAACAGATAAGGACCCTTTAGTTATAAGAAATGGATATTTATATACTTCAGAATATGACAGAACAGAAGAATGTTTTAAGTTAATAAGATATAAGATTATAAATTGGGACAAAATTAAAAAGGGATGCACTCAGGATAATTAATAAAAAATTTCAGGGGGAAA
>CAZWBN010000284.1:0-2512 GCA_964632095.1 uncultured Clostridia bacterium
TCTGTAAGTATAATCTTGGAGGTATAAAATGGGAGATTTTTTTCAAAATGGTGTAATAACAACTTTTCATAAATTGGGAAAATTAAATCTAAGAAGACTTGAGGGTGAATTAAAGGAATTCTCAAAAATAAGGAAAATTGCTTTAATTTTACCAGCCCTTTACAGAGAATTTGAAAGCGATGCTCTCCCAAGAATTATTAACGACCTTAGAAAAATTAAATATTTAAAACAGATTGTTTTATGTCTTGATAAAGCAGATAGAAATCAATTTGAAAAAGCAAAAAAGGTTCTTTCCCCATGTAAAAAAATTGAAATAATCTGGAATGATGGACCTCAATTAAAAGAATTATACAGAATTCTTGAAGAAAATGAGCTTTCCCCTGGAACAGAAGGTAAAGGAAGAGCAGTTTGGATTTCCATGGGGTATATTCTGGCAACAGGACAATGTGATGTTATAGCGCTTCATGACTGTGATATTGTAAATTATGACCGTTCGATGCTCGCACGATTATGTTATCCGGTAGCAAATCCATCTTTTGATTATGAATTCTGTAAAGGATATTATTGCAGGGTAACAGATAGAATGCATGGTCGTGTAACCCGTTTATTCTATACACCCTTTATAAGAGCACTGCAAAAAATGTTAGGATATTTACCCTTTTTAGTTTATATGGATAGTTTCCGATATGCTTTAAGTGGGGAATTCGCAATGAAAGTGGACTTAGCAATGGTAAGTAGAATCCCGAGTGACTGGGGATTGGAAGTTGGAACTTTAGCAGAAGTTTATAAAAATGTGGCATTACATAGAATCTGTCAAGTTGATATAGCAGATTCTTATGAACATAAACATCAAGAACTTGACCCTGATAATCCTGAAAAAGGTTTATTAAAAATGGTAATAGATATATCAAAATCAATATTCAGGACACTTGCGAGCGAAGGGGTCCAATTTAGTGAAGGATTTTTCAAAAGTTTAAGCACCACTTATATGAAAATTGCAAAGGATACCATCACTCAATATGAAAATGATGCCGCCATAAACGGGCTTTATTTTGATAGACATCAAGAGGCACTCGCAGTTGAAACTTTTACAAGAGGAATAAACATAGCTGGACAACAATTCTGGGAAAAACCTTTTGAGACATCTCTTATCCCAAGTTGGAGTAGGGTTATTGCAGCTATACCAAATTTCTTTAATTTAATTAAAGAAGCTGTGAGAAAAGACAATTCATAATTTTAGCCAATACCCTTAAGTCCAACTTCTTCTAATAAAATTTTCCAGTGTCTTTCTGTTTTGACAAAAACCCCATAATTTCCCAACTTAACATTTTTTAAACCTATATCTTTTACTTCTTTATATACTCTAATCATATCGAAAAGAGTTGGAGGTTTTACATTTTTCATCTTATATGATGGGAAAAAAGCTAATATTGTAAATGGAATTTCAGGATTCAACTCAACCAGAAGTTTTGAAATTTTTATTATTTGCTCATCCTCAACCCAGCCTGGAATAAAAAGGGTTAAAACTTCCAAAATAAAATCTCTCTTTAATATTTCATAAGGAGCTTTCAATATCCATTCATTTGTTGTCCCACATAATTTTTTATAGATTCTTTCATCGTAAGCTTTAATGTCAAGCCAAAATGAATCCACACCTGCATCTCTCAATTTGTCTAAATTTTCTGGAACAAGAGCATAGCCATTAGTTTCAATTAAAACCCACATTTTTCTACAATTTTTCTTTATTTCCTGTATAGCTTGACAGTAAAAATCAATACAACACAAAACATCTCCTCCTGTAAAAGCAACAATGTTCCTTGCAGGGCCAAATCCCTGGGGACTTAAAACTATTTTAGATGAATCCAAAATGCCCGGACACAATGAACTCCTTTCTCCGTAAATCACACAACTTCCACAGCTTCTACACAAATCGGTCCCATGCCACATAGTTACTCTTTCCCTTGACTCAAAAACTGTGACCTCATTCTCATATTTTTTAGCCATTAATCCTATTTCTTTTGTTGATATCCATTTTCCATTTGCAATTTGAGTGAATTCCCATGAGTGACATTTAAGGCAACTATGATTGCAGCCTGATTGATAAATTGAAAAATAATGCTCGGGACGGGAAAGGTGGGCTGATTTTATTAATCTAAACCACACATTATTAACTCTTTTTATGGTCAAATCACATGCTTTTTTTGTTTCATTCCCTTTATGAATTAAACAATCCCCTATTTTAAAACCTTGTTCTACTAACTTACATTTCATACATTTTTTTGAAGAATGAAATTTAAAATTCAAAATTTTTAAATCAATCCTATTAATAAATATACAAAAAAAGCTAAGGAAGCCGTGGTTAGAGCATAGGGCAATTGGGTATTAACATGATCAATATGGTCAGAAGCGGACGCCATAGAGGCTATCAATGTAGTATCAGATATTGGAGAGGCATGGTCTCCAAACACCCCGCCCCCAAGAATTGCTGCAAGGGCTAAACTTGGATTTATAT
>CAZWBN010000285.1:0-2487 GCA_964632095.1 uncultured Clostridia bacterium
ACTTGACATAAAGTTAAAGTTAATTTATTAATTAAAAAAATTATTTATTAAATTAAAAAGAGCAAAAAATGAAAAGATGTGAGTTTGAAAATAAAATAGATGGTTATTTACTCGATAAACTTAGTGAAAAGGAAAAAGATGAATTTGAAAAGCACTATTTTAATTGCCCAATCTGTTCAAAAGAATTGATTTTTAGAGAAAAAATTTTTGAAGCGATTAAAGAAAAAGGGAGCGAAATTTTTGCTGATGTAATCCTTGAAACTTATAAACCAATAAAAATTAGTCCATTTAACAAAATTCTATATTTCTTCAAGGTCAAAAAACTGGCTTTAGCCTTCACTATTATTTCTCTTATTATCCTTGCCAGTGGCTCCTTTTTCTTATATCATAAATTAACTCATCCTGGATTTTTCCCCCCTTCCGAGGAAATTATAAGAGGCGAAGTTATTACTTTACTCTACCCTCATGGAGAACTCAGGAAATATCCAAAATATTTTTACTGGAAGAGAATTGAAGGAAATCCAGAATATCTCTTGTGTATTTTTGATAATAAAAATAATTTAGTATGGAAGGTCAAAACAAAAAATAATAGAGTTAAATTACCCAATAAAATTAAAAATACGATTAAAAAAGAAAATTTTTATTTCTGGGAAGTAAACGCTTTTTCTTCTCAAGGTTCAATTATTGGGAAATCAAGAAGAGGCATATTTAGAATAATTTAGTTTCTTTTTTAAAAAAGAAAACAATAAAGAACACACCGAAACTCAGGATAAAGAATTTAAGTGTAAAGTAAAACAAATTAAAAAGGGAGAAATTCATTATTTTGTTATTGCTTTCTCCAGAAAGTATAAATCCAGCCCAGTAATAGGGATGAGAAAGAGCTGTTTTTGACTTTATCATCTCTAATTTTACTCTTCTTAATGCTTTAGCCTTGGGTTTTGCATTTTTTAGGTGATAATAAAATCTTTCCATGAATTGAGCAGCTGCATGGTCATTAACGGTCCAGAGAGACATTAAGACCGAAGAAGCTCCTGCATAGAAAAATGCTCTACTCAATCCAACAATTCCTTCACCCTTTATTAATTTTCCAAGCCCGGTCTGACAGGCTGACAAGGTAACAAGCTCAGCATCAAGGTCAAGATTAAATATCTCTCTCATTTGCAAGAAACCATCCTCTTTCGGGTCATGGTCTAAGGTCAAAACAACTGCAGAACGAGAAGGTTTAACATCATCTATAAATCCGTGGGTTGCAAAATGAATAATTTTATATTTTTTCAAATCTCTATATTTTACTACCTCTTCTTTTGCTTTTTCTCTTAAGAAAATATCTCTTTTCTCTTCCGGAAATAGGGCAGAAATTTCATTAACTTCTATTCCACTGAATTTAAGTCTATTAAATTTAAATCCTGCCTCAGAATATAACCCTCTTCTTATAATAAATTGAGTTTTATCCCCAGTGATTTCTGCTTTCCCGAAAACAGGGTCTCCAAAGGCTATTAAGCTCTTCTTATCTCTTTCTTTTTGCTTTTCAGCTTCACGAGCTACAATTTCTCTGAGCACTGAAGTTGAAGGTGCATATGCAATTTCATATTTTTCAATTAAGAATTTTGCTTTTGTCCCCTTGTTTTTCATTACAAGAGTTTCAAAAGGCAAATAATGTAGAATTCCATCTGGAATTATGTATAATTTATCCATCCCTTTAATTTTTCCAAGTGCTGGGATTATAAGGGTCCTGTAAAGCTCATAACCTGCATTATAGCCTCTTTTAATTTTTTCTTTTGAGGGAGATACGGGTTGAGATATAAATATCATATAATTGAAAACCTTTTGTTCTATTTTCTTTTGAGGAGGAAGAGCAAACATTTTAATATCGTCTTTTGTAACCACAAAGAGATAGGAATTCTCTTTTCCCAGAGAGTATTCAAGAAAAGCTGATTTTTCATCAAGAAGTTCATTCTGGGCTTCTTCAAGGGTGACGGGCTCAGGATATTTCAGACTTGCATAAACAGGACTCTTCTGAATTATTTTTCTTTTAATTTCTTCTAATTCGTTTTCCAAATTATCAAGCTCTGCAAGCATTCTTTTTCTCTGTTCTTTTGTCAGATCAGAATTAACTAATTTTGTGTATATTCTTGATATTGCTCTTGTTATCTCTTTCTCCTGTCTTCTCAATAATGGGTCGATTCCCTTCCCGATTTCTATCTGGGATTCAGCCAAGGAATCAAGGAATGCTCTTGCCTTTGCTCTCTCAGCAAGATTGAAAGCTTTTTTAATATATTCGGGAGAGGAATTGAGTTTATAAAGTTTGAAGAGAAGATTAATCATTCCATGATATGCTTCAACCTTATCTCTTAAAAATCCTGCTTTATAATCAGAAATTTTAATCCTGCTCCTGAGGCTTTCAATTAATTCTATTGCTTTCTCGTAATTTTTAAGAGCAAGCTCATATTTTTTCTGCTTTTCATAAGCCTGAGCCAGGTCAAAGTA
>CAZWBN010000286.1:0-2486 GCA_964632095.1 uncultured Clostridia bacterium
TCTCTTGTCGACAGAGTTAATACATATCCCTTTTTGCCTTCCACATCTTGTGTTTCACCCACAATTCTTCCTGGCATCTGACGCACAAATTCAGATTTACAGGCTAAAATCCCGAGATAAGGACCACCGAAACTGAGAGGTAGACCAAAGGATTGTCCTTCTCCTGCAACAATATCAGCTCCACATTCTCCAGGTGATTTTAAAATCGCAAGCGATAAAGGCTCAACAACTGTAGTAATCATTATGATTCCAGAGGAATGGGCTATTTGAGAGATTTTTTCAATTTTTTCAATAATGCCAAAGAAATTAGGAGATTGAATAATTATCCCTGCTACTTCATTATCTATTTTTTCTTTAAGTTCCTCAATATCTGTTTCTCCATTTTGGTTATAATTAATTTCTATGAGATCAATATCTAAATTTTTAAAATAGGTTCTTGCAACTTCCCTGTATTCTGGATGGATAGCTCGAGAAATGAGAATTTTTGGCTTGTTTCTAATTCGCCAAGCCATTAGAGCAGCTTCCACCATGGCAGTGGAGCCATCATATAATGAAGCATTTGATACATCCATTCCAGTCAGTTGACAAATCAGTGTTTGGAATTCAAAGGTTATCTGTAAAGTTCCCTGACTGAGTTCTGGTTGATAGGGGGTATAGGGAGTCAGAAATTCGCCCCTTTGACTGAGGTAATCAACTATACATGGAATAAAATGTGGATAAGCTCCTGCTCCTAAAAAGGATAAAAATTTTGATGATTTGTTTTTTGAAGCTAAATTTTGAAAATA
This sequence comes from uncultured Clostridia bacterium, assembly GCA_964632095.1. Classification (GTDB taxonomy): domain Bacteria; phylum Acidobacteriota; class Aminicenantia; order JdFR-78; family JdFR-78; genus JdFR-78. Next base: position 786 of record CAZWBN010000286.1, read on the forward strand.
ATTTATTAATTCGGGTTCACTTAATGGTCCTGGTAAATTCAATTTTTCTTTTAATTTTATCTTTTCCGGAATAGATTTAAAAAGGTCTTCCAGAGTTTTCACACCAATTACTTCAAGCATTTCTTTTATTTCTTTTTCACTCAAAGGCAGGTAATCCATTTTTGACTCCTGTTCTACTTCTGTCCTTCTATGAATTTTTCATATTCAGATGCTGTCATTAAATTCTGGAGTTCAGTCTCATCCGCAATTTTTATTTTTGCAATCCAGCCTTTTCCATGGGGATCTTGATTTATTAATTCTGGAGTATTGGATAATTCCTCATTGACTTCAATTATTTCTCCCGAAATAGGGGAATATATGTCAGCAACTGCTTTAACTGATTCAATTACTCCCAGAGTCTGGTGAAATTTTACTTTGGTTCCGATTTTTGGAAGTTCAACATATACAATATCTCCTAAGTGACTTTGAGCAAAATCCGTTACTCCTACAGTTCCTGTATCTCCCTTTACTTGTATCCACTCATGGTCTTTTGTGTAATAAAAATCTTTCGGATACATTTTATTCCTCCCTTATTGGAAATTAAAAATTTTGAAATTTTATTTTTCACTTTTATTTTTTTCTCTTATAAAATGGAGTTGGTACCACTTCTGCTTTTACTAAATTATCCCTTATACCAATTTCAAATTGAGTCCCTATTTCTGTATATTCAATGGGTAAATATGTTAAACCAATACTCTTTTTTAAATATGGAGCGAAGGTTCCTGAAGTAACTTCAGAAACTTTTTTCCCATTTATAAAAACAGGATAATGAGGCCGAGCAATTCCTCTTCCTTTTATTTCAAATCCCACTATTTTTCTCTTTATCCCTTCATTTTTTTGCTTTAAAAGTGCTTCTTTTCCAAGGAAATCAGGTTTGTCGAATTTCACCATCCACCCTAAATCAGCTTCAAGCACGGTAGTAGTTTCATCAATGTCATTTCCATAAAGCATCATTTTTGCTTCTAATCTTAGAGTGTCTCTTGCTCCAAGACCAGCGGGTTTTAGACCATATTTTTTCCCTTCTTCCAGAATAGCGTACCATATTTTTTCCGGCTGAGAGTGAGCTGTGTAAATCTCAAAACCGTCTTCACCAGTATATCCTGTTCTTGAGACTATTGAATCAATTCCTGCTACTTTCCCGGGCTTAAACCAGTAATATTTGATTTCAGATAAATCAAGATCTGTTAAAGGCTGTAAAATTTCTTGGGCTTTTGGTCCTTGAAGGGCAATCTGAGTATAATTATCAGATTCATTTTTAACTTCAGCTGAAAATTTGCCTTTATTTTTTAGTATCCACTCATAATCTTTATCTGAATTAACCGCATTAACTACTAACATGTATTCTTTTTCATCCAAGCGATAAACTAATAAGTCATCTATAAAGGTTCCTTTCGGAGTTGTTAAGGCAGAATATTGTGCTTTGCCAATAACAAGTCGTGAGGCATCATTTGGAGTCAAATATTGAATCAAGTCAAGTGCATCATCACCTTTTATGATAATTTCTCCCATATGGGACACATCAAAAATTCCTGCTTTTTCCCTTACTGCCAGATGTTCAATTATAATACCTTCATATTCAACTGGCATTTCAAATCCAGCAAATTCAACCATTTTTCCCCCAAGCTCTTTATGTACTTTATTAAGGCGTGTTCTCTTCATTTT
>CAZWBN010000287.1:0-2477 GCA_964632095.1 uncultured Clostridia bacterium
ACTTCTGGTCGTTTTTGTAAATATTTCGCAGCTGCTACTATATCCTGATATTCAGAAGCTCCTCTCGGACCCTGGTCAGGAGCATTTCTAAATGCCTGTCCATAGCCTATTCCTGAACGAAAATTTACAGATAACACTACATAGCCTTTACTTGCAAGATATTGATTAAATGCATAAGCATTATGGTAGTAACCTCTATAATGCCACCCGAGAAGCATTTGTCTGATCGGACCTCCATGCATGAAAATAACCGCAGGTCGCTGGTCACCAGGCTTTGCATTTTTTGGAAGAAAAAGTTGCGCATGAATTTTTAATCCATCAGGAGCCTTAAAAATAACCTGTTGTGGCTCAACTAAATCTTTTAAAGGAAAATTCTGAGGTATAGTCTCTGGCGCTATTAATTTTGGTTTCCCACCTTTAATGTCAACCATTGCAGGAGAAGCTGGTTGATAAGCAGTTGAACAGAAGAAAATAATATTCTTTCCACTTGGTGGAACAATTGGACTCCATTCAATTCCTTTACCTGAAGTTAGAGGCTTAATTTTTCCCCCTTTAACAGGAACAGCCCAGAGATGGCGTCTATCAATATCATTTTTATTAGAATTAAAAATTACGAATTTTCCATCCGGAGTTAAAGTCATATCTTCAACTTCATATTCACCGGGAGTAAGACATGTTACTTTCCCATTACTTATAGAAATTGAATATAAATGCATCCATCCTTCGTGCTCTGAGTAAAAAACCAGATACTCGTTCCCTGCCCACACAAGAGGGTGAGCAGGATAATATTGAGCAAAACCACCTCCCTTTGATGTTCTCCATAATTCTCTACCTCTTCCTGTTTCCACTTCAACCACCCATATAGAAAAAGGAACTCCAGCTGAACGCCAAAAAGAACCGTCGCCTGCTTTAGCTCCTGGAAAACGAATAAAAGCTATATATTTTCCATCTGGAGACCAGACAGGATAATTATCTCTCTCAACATCAGGAGCAAGCCATGAAATTGTTTCTTTTTTCAAATCATAAATTCCAATAAAACTATGGTCTTCTCTATAACTTACAAAAGCTACTTTTGAACCATCAGGAGACCACTTATAGAACCGATTTGAACCTCTTGCCTTAAACAAAATTTTTGGTTTTTCTGAACCGTCTATTGGAGCAATCAAAATATTTCCGCGATTAGAAAAAATAACGAAATCTCCTTTAGGCGAAATCTGTGGATTTGTTCCTTCTCCGATACGCCAGGGCTTACCTTCATCAATTCTGACTGCCCAAACAGCTCTTTCTACTCCTTTTGGGTTACTTGTTGGATTTGGGTATTCACCATATCTATTTGGAGCACCTCCTAAAACATAAACAATTATTTTCCCATCAGGTGTAAAACGGAGATTAGAAATTTCCTGCCCGTTATCTTCATTATAAGCTGTTATTCTTCGAGCTTTATAATCTGGCCCATCAGCAACCCATATGTTTCTCCTTCCTTGCTCATTAAAGACCCAAGCCACCCTGTCAACTTTTTGAGCAACTATTAAATGAGAAGGAAAAGGCGCACTAAGAATGTCTTCCAAAGTAAAGGATTTACTAAACCCCAAAAAAACAAAAAAGGTAACTATAGCAGTTAACAGAAGCAAAATTTTGAAATTTATTTTTCTTTTCATATCCCCCTCCTTTTTACTAAGGAGGGCTAAAGGCATTAAAAGCCTTTAGCCCATTTTAATTAAAATTCAGGATAAAGAAGTGCATTCAATAGGAATTTATAAGTTCCATGAGTCTGAGCTCTATGTTGGCATCGAATACCTATTAAAATAATTCTTCCCTTTTTGTATTGAGTATCAACGACTGCAGCTTTTCTTGCAATTTTATCCTCTCCTAAGAGCCATCCACTCAGGAGAATATTATCCTCTGGATATCTTGCAACAACTTTTCTATTCCAGAATCCAGATGGAATCCATGTATTCATTGCAAGACTCCTAGCGAACATTGCTGCTGCTTCCTCTGGCATGCCATAGCCAATTGGTGTTGTAGGGTCGACTTTTATTCTCAATATTGAAGTTGGGCAGAAGAATTTAGTGCGGTCAAGTCTCTCAGTTGCATTGCTGGCGGGAACTTTGAATTCTTTAAAAGCTAATTCACATGCCTGATTAAGAGTAACCAGTATACCGCCTTCCTCTACAAATTTTTTCAGAGCTTCAATACCTTTCTTACCTATTCCGCCTCTATATTCTGGTGGAAGAGGTGTGAAATATCTTGCCCATCTGGAACCAGGTCTTGGCTGTCCTTCTTTAATTATCTGATAATCCTCACTTGCAAAAACAATTACATCAAAATCTTCTTTAAGACCCTTCTTTCTATTTTTAAAATCCTTATTATGAAGTGTTTTATATGGAACTCCTAAGTCGTCAAATACATACCTTGTCCAGCCCTCATCCATATTTGAAGCCCATGATTGGTAAAGTCCTATCCGAGGATATTTCAAT
>CAZWBN010000288.1:0-2471 GCA_964632095.1 uncultured Clostridia bacterium
AAATTGAAAAACATTATTAAATTCCTTTTTCATCAAAATATCTCCTTATTTAAATATTTTATAAGCATTGTTTCAACGCAAATAAATTAGTCTATTGATATTGTAAAAATTTAGTATAGATTATTGGATGAAATAATGAGCACTTCTTAAAACGTTTGATAATTCAACTTAAAGCTTTACATATATAAATATAAAAGTATAGCTGGACATCTGTCGTTACATAAAGCAGCAAACATTATTCCTCCCACATTTGATAAGCTGTCCATTTCTTATACTTCCTACAAATATCTCTAATCGGGCACTTTTTACAATTTGGATTTAAATCTGTACAATAACCGTCTTCAAAAAGATAAAATGCTCCGTTGTCAACATAAAACGGTATTCTCCCTGATTCAAATACAATTTTCTCCACCCAAGGTCTCATCTTACTTGCTTGAACAATATAAGGTCTTCTTTTCTCATATAATATTTCCTCAAGCAATCCAGTTCTGCAAAAAACTTTACCAACATGACCATCAACTATCATTAAGGTTTCTTCCATTTTTACCACTTTTAGTTTCCAAATCTCGACAAGTAGGAAAACTACCCAATTAACAAACATTCTACATGCTTTTGGGTCATTCCCCACCCAACCTGCCTCAAGTACAGAATGAGTATTTAAAAAATCAAATAGCCCTTTTGATTTTCCCTTTTTTAAATGTTCTATAATGATCTCAATAAAATCTAAATTATACTCTTTCAGCCATCGGATAAATCCTTCATAAGCTTTAAAACGATAAGTAAACAGTGATATTGGTTTTATACCTCCTAATACACCTACTCGATATAAAAGAGAACCTTTATCACCTGCAACATCTTTAAAAACTTTAAATAATTCAGACTCAGAAATTCTAAATGGTTCGAATAACAAGACATCAGTAAACTCATTTGAAATTCTGATAGACATTTCCCTTACCTTTTCAAACCTTGCCTGTTGATTAATTAAAACCCTTAAAAGTAAGTATCTCAAGATTTTCTCCTGTTCCTCCTTCTTAGCTGAAAATGGATTTAAACTATCTGGAATGGCCATATGCTCTTTCCATCTATAAAACCACTTCTTTTTTCCTCGTTCTTCTAATTTCTTAAGAAGTATATCTACTTGTTTATTTGATAGCTTTTCTTGCTTTTCTCTTGGCATCTCTCACCACTGATTTTTGTTTATTAATTTTCTCTTGTAGATATGTTCTTAGATGTTTTGCATCCTTTCTAATTATTATTTCAATCCTATAATTTTTATCAAATAGCAAGCCCTGTCTTAGTCCCATTTTCTCTCTTACAACTTCGCATAATTCCAAGTCAATCTCGTAGCCTACACTATTTCTACCTAATATTGCAGCCACCTTATTTGTAGTTCCAGAACCCATAAAAGGGTCTAAGACTGTTTCTCCTACATATGAAAATAATTTTATCAATCTATATGGAATTTCCTCGGGAAATGCTGCGATTCCTTCTTCCAAGCGATTCTTCAAAGGTAAAACATTGGTTATATTCCATGTTGTTAAATACCATTTACCCTGTTGATATTCTCTTATATCAATTCTCGATTTTTCTTTTAATTCCTTAGAAACTTTCTTATAGTCAAATTTCCCATTCTGGAAAATGAGTATCGTTTCTTGAAGATTGTCAGGATAAAAATACATTGGGTAAGGATGCTGTAAAATAACTCCACTTCTTCTGCTGATACGAATATAGCCTTCCGGCTTTATCCATATGATTTTATCCCTATAAGTAAATCCTTCTTCAACATATATTTTTGTTAAATCTGCGACCACAGGGTATTTTTCTCCATTAATGAGCGTATCATCACAAACTATGCATATTATCCTGCCTTCAGCAACTACTCTTTTCAACTCTTTTGCGACTTTCCACATCTTATCTAAATATGCATTATAACTTTCAAATAAATCTGGATAATCAAATGGAGCATTGAAATATGGAGGAGAAGTAACTACAAGATGCACACTTTTATCTTCTAATTCTTTCATATTCTCTGCATCCCCAAAAATCAACTTGTGAAAAGTCTTCATTGTTTTGTCCATCATGCCTCCCTTCTCTCCATTTACCTGTTATTATATTTTATAAGCAAAGGGAAACATATCTTATTTCCCTTACCTTTACTAATCATATGTAATAAAAATTATTTCTTCTCAAACCTGATTTAATCTTAGGGATTTTTTTCTTATTCAGCACTTATTAACCCTCTCTGGTTTTATCATAATGAAAAAATAAATTCAAGTATGCAGGCATGTCACTTGAAAGATGTAAAAATTGTTCTTCACTGGAGTGTTTTTTTACTTTGGAGCAAAATTCTTAGGGAACCTATTTTTTAATTGCATAAATCAAAGACATGGTCGAAGGAGTCCAGATCAGCCCGCCTTTCGGAAGAGTAGAAGTAGTGAAAGAGATAATTTCAGTTTTATGATGTGCTGCAG
>CAZWBN010000289.1:0-2468 GCA_964632095.1 uncultured Clostridia bacterium
AATGCTTGAGTTAAAAGAAGTTACTAAAAAATACAGTGCAATTCCGGTTGTAAATAAAGTTAGTTTCAAAATTGAACCAGGAGAAATTCTTGGCTACTTAGGTCCAAATGGTGCTGGTAAAACAACAACTGTTAAAATGCTTGCTGGTTTAATCAAGCCAACAGAGGGAGAAATTTATTTTAATGGCAAAAACATAAAACAGAATTTATATGAATATAAAAAGAAAATAGGATATGTTCCAGAACAATCTGAAATCTACCCTCACCTGAGCGCTTACGAGTATTTACTCATGGTAGGACGTCTCCACGACATTCCTGAGAAGATTTTAAAAGAAAAAATTGAACAACTTCTTGAACTATTTGGACTCTCAAGCGATATGCATTTATCAATCTCAACCTATTCAAAAGGAATGAAACAAAAGGTTTTAATTTCAGCAGCCCTCCTCCATAATCCTGATATCTTGCTTCTTGATGAACCTCTCTCAGGTCTTGATGTAACAACAGCTCTTATTTTAAAAGACCTTGTCGCGAAATTAGCAGATGAAGGCAAAATAATTTTATACTCCTCTCACATTTTAGAAGTTGTGGAGAAAATCTGTTCAAGGGTTATTATAATTCACAAAGGCTCCATTGTTGCTAATGATTCAGTGGAAAATTTAAGAAACTTAATGAAAGTTCCCTCCTTAGAAGAAGTCTTTAACCAGCTTGTAATAAAAGAAGATACTCAAGAAATTGCTAAAGGCATTGTTGATGCAATGAAGTATCAATGATTAATTTTGAGAAAATTCTAAATTCCTCAAAGGGCGAATCTAAACAATTCTTAGTTCTAACAAAGCACTTTTTTAATCGCCTTTTCCAGAATGATATTGTCTCATTTGAAGAGCAAATGATAGAAAAATTTGTAGCTTTTCTCGCTATTATCTCAATTTTTTCAGCTCATTTTGCAAATACTCTTGTAAGCAAGTATTTATTCTTTCCTGACAAAGGAACTTCCTGGGTTGAAAAGTGCTATTTTATTTTCTTCTTCATGATTTTAATTGGCTTTATAACTGTTGTTGAATGGGACCTTCTTTTCCCTGATTCAAGAGATTATTCAAATTTAATTCCTTTGCCCTTAAAACTACGAACCCTTTTTCTCGCTAAATTTACAAGTTTATTTTTATTTGTTGGAATCTTTGCTCTTGGAGCAAATTCTTTTGCAACTCTTGTTTTCTGGTTCTGTCTTCCAAAATGGATATCAAATAGCTTACTTTTCAGTATCCGTTTTATCCTGGTTCATGTAATAAGTGTTCTTGCATCAAGTATTTTCATTTTCTTTACTCTTATAGCTCTTGCAGGATTTTTAATGAGTGTTTTTAATTATAAGATATTTAATAGAATTTCTATTTTTATTCGTGCAATTTTAATGATTTTATTTATTTTCATGATGCTCTTTTTTGTAGGAGAATCATTAAGCATACCCAGGACTTTCTCCTCACTTCCTGCTCTAAAACAATCGAATTCACTTTTTATCTATTTATTCCCTCCAATGTGGTTTACAGGGCTCTATGAAACTCTTCTTGGAACATCTGACCCTGTATTTTTCACTCTTTCGAAAATCTCCCTTTTAGGAGTGATTTTACCGATTATTGCATTTTTCCTTTTTTCTGCAATTGGTTATAGACGCCAGCTACATAGAATCCAGGAACTTGAAGGAAGAAAAATACATTTTTTCAAATTAAAAAAGTTTTTCTCCAGCATTTTTAATTCAATTTTTCTCAGAAACTCCATCCAGAGAAGCATCTTTTATTTCTTTGGAAAAACCTTAAGGAGAAGTATGATTCATAGAATGAGATTAATAACTTATATCGCTGTCTCTATTGGATTGATTTTAATTATTATAATGGTTGCAGGAGGTTTCAAACCAAAAAATCTTTCTGAAATTAACAAAACCCTTCTCTCAATTCCTCTTATAATCTCTTTTTTTCTACTAATTGGATTAAGAAGTATTGTTAATATTCCAGTGGAACTTCCTGCAAACTGGATTTTCAAATTAACAGAAATTGAAAACAAAAAGCACTATTTTATTGGTCTTAGAAAGGGAATATTTTTCTTTACTCTCTTTCCTCTTTTTATTCTTCTTTTCATCCTTTATTCCTTGCTCTGGGGATGGAAAATTTCACTCCTTCATTCTCTTTATGGTCTCACCATATCCACTCTTTTAATGGAATTCCTGTTCATAAATCACAGAAAAATTCCGTTTACTTGCTCTTATTTACCCGGAAAAGCTAAAATCCAGTATTTTCTTTTTGGATATATCTTTTCCTTTGTTCTATATATTTATACAATGATTTTTATTGAGAAAGTTCTTTTAAAAAATCCTTCCAGATTTCTGATTTTCTTTGCTATTGTTTCTGGAATTTTTATTGCAATAAAAATTTATCAAAATTTCTTTTTCTACAGGAAAAATGAAATCATTTATGAAGAAGA
>CAZWBN010000290.1:0-2465 GCA_964632095.1 uncultured Clostridia bacterium
GATTCTCCCCAATCTTTTTAAAAGGCATTATGACTTTTATTGGATGATGACATCTCTCTGGATCTTTCTTTCCAAACATCCCTTTGAGAACAATATTTTTTAAAAATTCTCTTGAAGTTTCTCTCTTTTCTCTTTCGTCAAATTTCTTTCCAAAATCTACAAATCTTTTTAATTTCATCACCTTTAAAAGAACTTAATTTTTATATTTTATTAAATTAAAAATATAAAATTTGTCAATGAATTTCAAATAAGTTGTTTGACAAAAAACTTTAATATATTATAATTAAAAATCATTTTGGAGATCTTTTCTGGGCACCCAACTAGATTCTTGGCGATTCGTTGGGATTTCCTCCCTTAGTTTGGGTGCCCAGAAAAAATCTCTGTGGAAAACTTTCAATATTTTCTGAAGAAATCATCAAAAATCTCCATTTGACGGAGATTTTTTTAAATGGTAGCTTGAGAGAACGTATCCAGAATGGGGAGGACTGGATAGGGAATTTAATGATAAAAAATAAAATAATTCAGATCCTCCCTAAAATAATCCAAGCGGCTTGAAAAGCCGTTTTTATTTTTTAAAAAGGTCGCGTTGCCCTATGCCATTTTTGGAGGTTTGGGCAACGAAAGTAAAATGGCAAAAATAAAAATTCAAAGATGAAAAAAATATTAATCGGATTAGCAACTTTAACTTTGTTTGTGACAACTGTTGCCCCAGCACTAGCTTGTGAATCTTGTTATTATTGCTGGAGACCATCAAGAAAGATTGAAGTAAGGAACCAAAACTGGGCTAATGTAAAGAATAATGTAACTACGATTGCAAACACTGGAGATAACGAAATTGAGGGAAGGAGAGGTTCAATTAGAACAGGCGATGCTTATGCAGATGCAATAGTTCAGAATACTGTTAACACTAACGAGACTAAAATAAGAACTCCTTGCAGAAGAGGTTGTGTCGGAGGGATCGAAGTAGAGAATGAGAATGGAGCTAGAGTAAGAAATAGAGTAGTTACAATTGCAAAAACTGGAGATAACAAAATTGAAACAAATAATGGATGTTGGGAAGATTGTAGAAATTCTAGAGGCGAAGGTTGTATTGTTACTGGAAGAGCTAAATCCTTAAGTACTGTTATTAACGTTATTAACAGCAACATTACCAGAATCAGAAGATAAACTTGACTGAAAGAGGGAAGAGGTTTTTCCTCTTCCCCTTGGATAAGTCCTTAAATAATTTTTAAGGATTTACCAAGTAAAATATGAAAAAAATCATCACAATTTTATTCCTAATTCTAACTTTTATTCCTTTTTTTACTCTTGCTTTTTCTTTTTCTGAAATTTTCGAAAAATTCGAAGAATTTTTTCCTGAAAGTACAACTACTCAGGTAATAAATGAGATTAATACCTCAGTTAACACCAGAAGCAATGTAATTAATGGGGAAGAAAGCGAAGGAAAAGGAAAAAGTAAAATTTATGTGAAAAATATCATCAACGGAAAAGAAATTGAACCAATTAATATTGAATCTGATAAGGAAAATGTTTCTTTAGAAAGCAAAATTAAAGTCAAAGAAGGTAAAGTTTATGTTCAAAGAGAAATTAGAATTGATTCTCAGAAAATCACAAAAAACTTTCAAACTGATATTAAAAATACAACCAAGAAAATAGAAAGTTTTCCTGAAGAAAATGAACTAAAAAAAGAGAATGGTAAAGTTTTAAATACTTTCAAAAAATGGTTGTCAAATTTTGCTGAGGGATTGAGGTTCCTTTTTAACAGCATTTCAAATTTTTTAATTAAATGAGAAAAATAAAAAAAATCAGAAATTTTATTTTAGTTCCATTACTAGTCCTTAACTTGATTGTCTTTCATTTTTCTCCTCTTTTTGCTTTAGCTCAAGAAAATAACTTTGATGATACTCAACAAACGCAACAAGAAAATACTACAGCTGAAAATTCCAACAACGATCAGACAGAAAATGTTTTTGAAGAGGGAGAAAGCACAAGCGAAGAAAATAATTTCGAAGAATCTAATGAAGCTTCAACTGAGGAAAGTCAAGAGGATCGAGAAGAGCCAATTATTGAAACAGGAGATGTTAATATTCAAATTGAGAGTGAAAATGATGTTAACAGTAATACGGTCGATACTCAGCAGGATGAAGCTGAGAATGTAATTGAGAACACAGACAAAGCTGAAGAGATACTAAATAATAATGATGAAGGGACCTCAACTGAAGAGGAAACCCCAACCGAAGATTCGGGAAATGAGGAACTTGGATGCGAAGAACAAGCTGAAGAGAATTGCGAGTTAGATCCTGCAAAAGTTGAAGTTCTTAATGAGAACGAATCTCAGGTGGAAAATAATATTGTTATTAAAGGGCAAACGGGTCAAAATTCAATCGAAAATAGTTCAAGCAGTACTACTACGATTGAGACCGGTGACGCAAATGTAGTTGTAGGACTTTTAAACAATGTTAATA
>CAZWBN010000291.1:0-2463 GCA_964632095.1 uncultured Clostridia bacterium
TTCTTATTGCTTTTTTCAAAAGGCTCGGTAAATTTATTGGCAATCATAATTATGCAGTAATACCTGTTGCTGTAATTAGTATCATTACGGGTTTTATAAAGAAGAGAAGAGAGGAAATTTTATTGTTCTTTTTAATTCTTCCGTTCTTTTTACTGGCATTTACTCCAACAGATTTCTTTATCCGTTATCTTGTATTCACCTTAGTTCCATTCACAATTCTTTTCGGAAAAAGTCTGGAAATTATTAGAGAAAATAAAAAGATATTTTATTTTTCAATTCCAGTCATTTCTATCTTATCAATTTTATGTATAGCTCCAACTTTTAATTTGAAGAAGTTATTAAGATATGATAATGGGACAAGGAATTTAGTAAATTATATAAACGAGCATTCAAATCCAGAGGACTATATTTTTTCAGATTATACAGGAATAAATTTTTATTCTCAGCGAGCATGTCCTCCCCGTCTCGTTGATGTTTCAGAGGCAATGACAAAGAGTGGACAAACAACCTCAATAGATATTGAGAAGGGATGTGAGAAATATAGAGTAAAGATTATTTTAATTGACATAAGTGGTTCTGCTCATCATTTGAAGAATTTAATTGATTATTCCAGATTCAAGAATTATCTCCAAAGGAAATATATATTTAGAGGCACGATAAAAAGAGAATTTCAGGTCTTTGAAATATACATTAGAAATGACAAAAAATAAAGTAAATTTAAAATTTGATATTTGGATTTATAATTTTAGGAGGACAATATGGAAGCAAAAATAATTGAAATTTTAAATCAGATAAGAAATTTCGTATGGGGACTTCCTTTAATTATCCTTTTACTTGGAACTGGAATTTTCCTGACAATTAGAGTCAAAGTGCTTCAAATCAGAGCATTGCCACATTCTCTTTATCTTGCTTTGATTAAACGCAAGGAAGATTCAGATGAAGCAGGTGATATTACTCATTTTCAGGCTTTAATGACAGCCCTTGCTGCAACAGTTGGAACAGGAAATATTGCAGGAGTTGCAACCGCAATAACAATGGGTGGTCCCGGAGCTCTTTTCTGGATGTGGATAACAGGGCTTTTTGGGATGGCAACTAAATACTCAGAAGCAGTTCTGGCTGTTAAGTATCGAGAGGTTGATAAATTTGGAACAATGAGTGGAGGTCCCATGTATTACATTTCAAAGGGTCTTGGATTGAAATGGCTTGGAATTTTGTTTGCAATTTTTGCCTCAATCGCAGCTTTTGGGATTGGGAATATGGTTCAATCAAATTCTGTTGCTGAGGCAGTAAGGAGTGCTTTCCATATTCCAAACTGGATTTCAGGAATAATTCTTGCTTTCCTTACCGCCCTTGTTGTAATTGGAGGAATTCGAAGTATTGCAAATGTCACACAATATCTTGTCCCTTTCATGGTCGTATTTTATTTTTTAGGTGGACTTTTAGTCCTTTTCCTTAATTATACTCGCATTCCTGAAATTTTCTGGCTAATAATAAAATCAGCTTTTACTCCAACCGCTGCTGCCGGAGGATTTCTTGGGGCTACTGTTATGCAAACAATAAGAATGGGCATTGCAAGGGGAATTTTCTCAAATGAATCAGGTCTTGGTTCAGCTCCAATAGCAGCTGCAGCAGCCAAAACCCCAAACCCAGTCAATCAAGCCTTAGTTTCAATGACACAGACTTTTATTGATACAATTGTTGTGTGCAGTATAACTGGGTTTGTCATTCTCTCAAGCGGTGAGTGGACGAGTGGAGTTACAGGTTCAGAATTAACCTATATTGGTTTTAATAAATTTTTACCATTTAATCTGGGAGGATTAATTGTTACCCTGGGATTAATTTTATTTGCATATTCAACAATTCTTGGTTGGTGTTATTATGGAGAAAAATCAATAGAATATTTATTTGGGGAGAATGCTGTTAGACCATACAGATTTATTTTTGTTATATTTGTCCTCGTAGGAACCATATTAAAACTTGAGACTGTCTGGACAGTTGCTGACATAATGAATGGTTTAATGGCTTTACCGAATCTGATTGGATTGATTGGATTGAGTGGAGTAATAGCATATGAAACAAATAAGTATTTTTATTCTAAAAAAATCTAAATTTTCTTCCAATTTAGGGTATTTTATGATATTTTTTATGTGCAAATTATTAATTGAAAAGATGAAATGAGAGAGAAAATGCTCGATATTGTGACAAAGCTGGATATTGCCACAAAATCAGCAAGGAGATTTATAGATGCCGGTGCTCATCAGAGATTGTGGAATCTTCTAAAAAGCTTGCATTCAGCAGACATAGCGGCACTTCTGAATAGATTATTTTTAAAAGAGAGAAAAGTTGTAATTAATGTTCTCTATGAGAATGATAAGGAAAAAACAGCAGAAGTTTTAAGTGAGCTGGAGCCAGAAGATGCTGTTGAACTTTTGAAAGATATGAAACCACAGGATATAGCCTTGA
>CAZWBN010000292.1:0-2460 GCA_964632095.1 uncultured Clostridia bacterium
GGGAGAGAGATTAGAGAGGAGCATATAGAATTTGAGGAAGATTTAGAAGAAAAAGCATCAAAAAAAGGGTTTATTTCATCCGAAGAATTATTCAAGGAGATGGTAGAAAGAAGAAAAAGTTTCTGGGAAACAGTTCATAGACCATTTTTAGAGCGTGAATTAAATCGAAGAGAAGTGAAAGAAATAATTAATTTAGGATTGAAACAAACAAATGGCTCTTATAAAGAACTTTGTAGATTATTTAATATTGAAGAGAAAGAATACAAGAGGTTTATGAAAGTATTAAGTGTGCATAAATTAAAGAAATGAGAAATCTCCTTATAGGGCGACTCAATCTCCCTATAGGGCGATTGAATATTATATTGAATTTAAATAAATTAACTTAATTTATCTGTTAATTTGAAATTTTAATCTCCCTATAGGGCGATTTTTTGATAATTTTCTAATTTCAAATTTCTGCTCTCATAGGGATATTTCTTTATATATCAAACATTTACTTTAATTCTTCTAAACTTGGCACGAAATTTGCAGTAGAATTATATGGAAAATCTAAATGAAAAGGAGGTATGAAAAAAAATGAAAAAAGTGATACTTTCGTTAATGGTAGTGGCTTCGTTTGTTTTGGCTTTAATATTGCAGGATGTTAGCTCTCCATCGAGTGATATAGGAGCTTTAATTGGAGGGAGATGGGGACAGAGAGCGGCTGTAATAGGTGGAATAATCGGAGGAATTGCTGGATTTTTTGCTGGTGCAGCAATTGGAAATGCAATAGCTCCTGGGCCAGGAACTTTTCTTGGGCTTAAAGGAGCAGATATTGGTGCTGGGTTAGGTGCAATAATAGGAGGAGGATAATAATTTGGGACCTTTTGAAACAATTAAAAAGGTTCCAGGTTATTTTATTATAGGGGTTATTTCAATAATTTTAATTACCTTTGGAATATATGAGATAGTGGGGAAATACAATTTTAAACTTTGTATTGGACTTATTATTGGTTTTCAAGGAGCAGGCTACTTTACATTATTTAAAATTTTGCAGTATGAAGTGAAACGGAAAAAATAAAAGATGGTTATTAAATATGAGATTGAAAGAAAGAGCTGTATTTATAAGCGCTTTTCTTTTTGTGGTGGGAATAATAATAGGAATAATTTTCCATCCAATAAAAATTCCAATCCCAAAATCTCCAGAAGAAGTGGCTTTTCTTCATCTTTTTGTCCATAATCTTATTATAATTTTATTTCTTAGTGGAGGAGGCTTTCTTTTTGCTTTACCTACAATATTGATTGGAATATGGAATGCTTTCTTAGCAGGAGCACTTTTTAGAGCTGTTTTGCATGAACCCATATGGTTTTTGATAGTGATTATTCATGGGATACCTGAATTAAGTGGACAGTTTTGTGGAACAGTATGTGGATTTAAAGTAGCATTTAACTTATTTAATACAATTGCTTATGATAGTAAGTTTCGTATGAAAGATATACTTTATTGGTTTGTCCTTGCTGTATGGTTAACTTTTATTGCTGCTATTCTTGAGTGGAAAGTCGCTTCATTTTTACTCAAATAGCATTATTATAATGGGGATTTTAAGTTTTTTCTATTGTTGTAGAAGCTTAAATTCTACTTCAACAGTTGCAAAGCGGTGTATGCTGAAAGTTATTTTTGTTATTGCAAGTTTCTCAATAATAAATATTTCCTATATGTTAATATTTGCAAATTTTCCAACAGTTCAGCCAGAGTTTAAATGGGCATGGAAAATAGGGATTGCAGTAGGAATTTTTGTATCTTTGAGTATACCTTTTCTTCTTTGGCTTTATTATATAGTGGGAGTTTTCCTAATTACTTCATTTCTTAGTAAAGTTCCCAGTTTTTCTCCTATTGCGCGGATAGTAGGATTTAGTTTCTTTTTCCTATTTCTTGGGAGAAGTATTAGTACAGGTTTACAAATAGGAGGAATTTCTCCTGACATAGCTCAATGGATATACACAATTTTTCTCATATGGGCATTAATAGAAATGATGTTAGGTTTAAAGTCAATACTTGAGATTTCTGGCATAGATGCAGCTTTTGCAGTTGTAGTGCCTACTTTTGTTTTAGAAGTGTTTTTCCTTTTGTTTTAGAGTTCTTCTTAATATCATTAACTATTGAAAACAAAGCTAATAAATCTTAAATTTGTCCCGGAAAATGGGGGATCAGATATTGTGATAAATGTCAGGCATAAGAACTTTTTAATTTAAAAAATTCGATCATCTAAGGATATTGATATGTTGTCTTATTTTTATATATTGCATGCGCTATGAGTACCAGTTCCCTCATCGCTGTTATTAGAGCTAATTTCTTAAGCTTATGATCTTCAACAAGTTTCATGTAGAATGTTCTTATCCTCTCCTTACATTTAACTGCATTCGGAGTGTTAGATCAAAATTCAATGTCTCTGAAATACATACTAGTTAGATCATAATTTT
>CAZWBN010000293.1:0-2425 GCA_964632095.1 uncultured Clostridia bacterium
TAACTGAAATGGTTGCTCGTTCCTTAAAAATTCCAATGGAAAAAGTAATGAGTAACATTGATAAATATGGAAATACAACCGCTGCATCTATTCCCATTGCCCTTGATGAAGCAGTAAAAAGTGGGAGATTAAAGAAAAATAATATTGTGGTACTTACTGCTTTTGGTTCAGGTTATACCTGGGGATCTGCTTTAATAAAAATGTGATTATTTTTTAATATTTACATTAAATTTCTTTTATGTTAGCATTTTAAACTTAAGAAATAAGGTCTTTTATTACTAAAAACTATGTATAAAATAAAAAGAGGAGGTTGATATGAAAAATAAAATCGGTTTATTTATTCTTTTTTCTTTCATAGTTCTTTTGATATTTCAAGGTTTTTCTCAATCCAACAAAGAAGACCAGAAGTTTGATGAATGGGTGGTTAAATTCCTCGATAAATTATGGCAATATAGACCAACTTCTGCTACCTTAGCAGGTTATCACAAATACGATAATAAACTCGAGGATTTAAGTGAAGGAAGAATAAAGAAAAGAATGAGAGAACTGGATGAATTTTCAAAAGAACTCGCTTCAAAAATTGATAAATTCAAATTAAGTAAAGATAAAGCAATAGATTACGAAATAATAGTGGATGCTATTGACTATGAAAAATTAGAATATGACTATCTCAAGCCCTTAGAAAATAATCCTCTTCTTTATAATAGAGTAATTGGAGATTCTGTAAATAGCCTAATAAGCAGAGATTTTGCCCCTCTTGAAGAAAGGGTAAAAAATGCAATTGCAAGAATGGAGAAGATACCTGACTTAATCAAACAAGCTAAAAAGAATCTCAAAAACCCTCCTCAAATTTTTACAGAAACTGCCATAACTCAAAATCAGGGTAATATAAATTATTTTAAAAATACCTTACCTAAATTAACAGAGGGAGTTTCCCAGGCTACCAAAACTCAACTTCAGGCACAAATTAATAAAGTAATCTCAGCTCTCCAGGATTATGATAAATTCTTAAAAGAAGAACTGCTTCCCCGTTCAACAGGAGAATTTAGACTGGGAAGCGCTCTCTTTCAGAGAAAAGCAAGACTCACTTTACAATCTACCATTCCTCTTGAACAAATAGTTGCGAAAGCTCAGGCTGCATATAAAAATGTTCGAAGAGAAATGGCTATTACTGCACTTCCTCTCTTCAGAATGATGTTCCCTGAAATAGAAGAAAAAGCACTTGCAAATCTAACAGAAGAGCAAATGAGAAATAAAATTATCGGGGATGTTTTGAAAGTAATTTCTAAAGAACATCCCACCAGGGAAGGATTCTTTGATTATGTCAAAAAGACCGTTGAAGAATTAAAGAATTTCATTATTGAAAAAGATATAATTGACCTCCCAAAACCAGATAGACTATTCCTTCGTTTTACTCCAGAATATGCAAGGGGAATTGCATGGGCTGGTCTTGAACCTCCTGGACCATATGAACCAGAGGGAAAATATTTTTATCAAATCACTCCTATTCCAGATGACTGGACAACTGAGCAAGTTGAATCTTTTCTGAGAGAATATAACAATTACATGGTAAAAATACTCACAATTCATGAAGCCTTACCAGGTCACTATGTCCAGCTCTATTATGCAAACAAACACCCATCAATAGTAAGAAAGGTATTCTCAAGTGGACCAATGGTTGAAGGATGGGCAGTATTTACAGAAAGAATGATGATTGAATCAGGGTATGGAAACTGGGATTGCAAACTCAGACTAATACAGCTTAAATATTACTTAAGAACAATTGTAAACTGCTTACTTGATTTCAATATTCATCTTGGTGGAATGACTAAAGAGCAGGCAATTAAATTAATGACAAGAGGAGCTTTCCAGGAACTTGCTGAAGCAGAAGCAAAATGGAAAAGAGCATGTCTGACCTCTACTCAGTTATCATCATATTTTGTGGGCTCAGAAGAAATATTTGAAATTCAAAAAGAGTATAAAAAACTCAAAGGAGATAAATATAATCAGAAAGAATTTATGCAGAAACTCATCAGTTATGGTTCAATCCCATTGAGACACTTAAGGGAATTAATACTTCAAGAACAATAAATGAAAAAGGAAGAACCTCTTCAAGAAGAAGTTGAAATATATATAGATGAAAAAAGAATTCCATTAAATCCATTCGTTGAAGAAATTATAAAAAATACAATTAAGGGAATGCTCTCGACACTCAAAGGATTTGAAGAAGGCGAAATAAAAATAATAATTAAACCTCCAAAAAACTGAAAATCAGGATTTTGAATTATAACCCGCGAAAATGAAGATAGTGGATTCTCATGCACATCTTGATTCAAAGGAATTCGATTCAGACCGTGATATTGTAGTGAGAAGAGCATTTGAGCAGGGAATTGAATATATTGTTACAATAGGAGATTTATCGGAT
>CAZWBN010000294.1:0-2417 GCA_964632095.1 uncultured Clostridia bacterium
TTTTTATCCAGCTCAAAATCACATCCCAATAAACCAACGGAGACTCTTTTGGGTCGTTCAATATCACCACCTCCAACATAGCTATGAGAAGAATTTAATTCAGCGATCATTTCACCAATCACATAGTTCAAATCTTCCCTGTCCACTACATAAGGAAGCATTGCTTCATACCGTTTCTTAATTTCTTTCCAGTTAACGCCATGCATGTTAGGAGCATAAAAGAAGTCACGCTCTATGCGCCATGCTTCGTTAAAAATTTGTTTCCACTCTTCTCGAGGGTTAATCCATGATTTCATTTTATTTGTAGCAATCCTGCCTTCACCAACTTTTTTTCTCGGTGCAAGGTCAATAATTCCATATATTGACTTGCTTCTGTAAATTACTTTCTTCCCATCTGCTGATAAATTATAATTATCAATTCCTGATATAACCGTTGTTTCTTTTCGGCTCTTAAGGTCAAAATAAACAAGTGTGCCTGATGGAACTCCAGGCTTTGATGCTCCTCTTGCTGGATAACGGAGAAATACTACCTTGCCTTTTATAGCATGAAGAGATCCCACATTACCTGCTTCTACTGGAAGCTTGACCACTCGCTTCTCAATTCCATCAAAATCAATTTCAATTTGTTTCTCCTTCATTTTCTTTACTTTACTCTTGTTTAAATTTTCCGGAGTTTTTTCTTTTTTATTTGTTTTATTTTTCTTTATAACTTCCTCCTCATCACTACGGGGCGCAACAGGAGATTTAATATCTTTACGCAAAGTTAAAACATATAAATTAGTTGAATTTGGATAAATCCAGGTGTTATCCAAATCGCTGTAAACAGGTCTAAAATTTCGATTGGAAAAGAAGAAGAGATATTTTCCTTCAGGCCCAAAAACAGGCTGGAAATCATTATAATATCCACTGGTTATCTGGTGTCTTTTATTGTTAACAACATCATAAATCATTATAGCTTTCTGACCATTATCCATACTTTTTGCATAAGTGAGCCATCGGCTGTCTGAAGACCATGAATAAGATACAATCCTATTTTCATTATCCTTATCTACAAATTTTATTTTGCCATCAGCTACACTTACAATATAAAGGCTCCCGGTTTTATCGCTGAAAGCAATAAGTTTGCTGTCAGGCGACCAGACTGGGTCAAAGCGATATACACTCTTTCCACTTGTAATCTGGCGTTCCTTTCCTTTTCCATCCTGGGAACGGATGTATAATTGATATTCCCCGGTTCGGTCAGAGAAATAAGCAATATATTTTCCATCAGGTGACCAGGCAGGGTAGCGTTCAGCTACTCCAGAAGTATTTGTTAAATTACGAACACTTCCATACTTTGCAGGCACTGTAAAAATCTCGCCTCGTGCTCCAAAAAGAGCTCTTTTGCCTGTCGGAGAAAGAGAAAAGCTTTCAATATTTTTTGAGCAGTCTTTAAGCTGTGTTCGGATTTCAGGAAGGTCAAATGGAACTTTAATAGAGACGGGACGAGGAGTTTCAGTTTTGAGGTCAAGCAAATAAATTTTACCTCCGTTTTCAAATACAATATCATTTGGTCCTATGCTTGGCCATTTGACATCGTATTCAGTAAACTTGGTGACTTGCCTTATTTTCTTTGTTTTAATATCATATGCCCAGATATTAAGCTTTTGATACTTATCACGGTCAGAAAGAAAATAAATCGTATTCTTATGCCACATTGGTAAAGCATCGGTGCCTTCAAATTTCGTAATTTTCTCTGAGGTATTATGAACTAAATCGTAAAGCCAAATGTCACTCGCCATGCCACCTTTATATCTTTTCCATGTCCGAAATTCCCGTGAAATATACTGAAAAGCCATAAGTTTTCCATCTGGACTGAAACTTGCTAATTCTCCATAGGGGAGAGGAAGTGTATCAGGCATACCTCCTTCCACAGGCTGTTTGAAAAAACGATTAAATCTATAAGAAGGACTTTTCATTCGAGAGCGATATAAAATACTCTTACCGTCTGGATACCATTCAACAACTAAGTCAGCATCTGGATGATGGGTTAATCGCTTTGGAGTTCCTCCTATTGAGGGCATGACATAGACATCCACATTACCATCATAATTGCCACTAAAGGCAAGCATTTGACCATCAGGAGAGAATTTCGGGAAAAGTTCCTGTCCCTTAGGAGAACTTAATTTGCGGGCAATTCCTCCTTCCTTGGATACGATCCAGAGGTCTCCAGCATAAACAAAGACAATTTTGTTTGCACTTACATCAGGGAATCGGAGCATGAGTGCATCAGGAATTCTGGTTTTTTCTGGCTGAGAAATAGCAAGAGTACCCAATAAAAACAAAAATAATACCCCTAAAATTAAATAACGTTTCATTAAATTAACCTCCTATTTTTGTTTTATATTTTATATAAAATTTCATTATGTCTCAAGCTT
>CAZWBN010000295.1:0-2400 GCA_964632095.1 uncultured Clostridia bacterium
AATTGTGTTAATTCCTCATACTTCTTAAGCTCTCTCTTAGAAACCCACTCCTCATATGTAATACAATTTCCCAGGACTATAAGCTCCATTAAGGATTTAAATTGTTCTTTTTGATAATTTTATTTGTATTTCCATTATCCCTCCTCTAAGAATTTTTCTTTTAATCCACTAAGCATTAAGCAGGCAATAAATGCCAGAATTGCGCCTGTGAGAAGAGCTACTTTTGAACTGAATTTCTGCCAGAGGATACCAGTTATTAAACTTGCAGGAAAAAGAGTGATTCCCACAACAAAATTAAAAACTCCATAGCCTGTTGCCCTGATTTTCTCGGGCACCAAATCAGCTACAAAAGCTTTTTCCACTCCTTCGGTGGTACCAAAAACAAGACCATACAAAAGGAATAATGCAATTATTGAGAGATATCCTGTACTAAAGGCAAAGCCAATGTAAACAAGGCTGTATATCAACCACCCAAAAATTATAATTTTCTTTCTTCCAAGTTTATCTGATAGAGCACCGGAAGGATACGCAGAAATAGCTTTTATAAAATTATGTCCCATCCAGATCAAAGGGAGAAATCCAACCGTTACTCCTGCCTCTTTTGCTTTTAAAATTAAAAATGCATCACTCGAATTTCCCAGGGTGAATACCACGAGTGTTGCTAAATAAAATTTAAATCTGGAGGAGAATTTAACCTCTTTTAAATTTAATCTCTTAGAAACAGCCCCTAAGGGAAATTTCTCCTTTACGAAGAAAATTAATAAAACAAGAATCATGATTGAAGGTAAAATTGCGAGTAGGAATACTATTCTTAAGTTTAGATGAAAAGCTTTAAGTAAAGTAAAAGCAATTATTGGTCCGACAACTGCTCCAAGGTGGTCAAATGCTCTCTGAAATCCAAACGCTTTACCTCTTTCTTTTTCACTTACAGAATCAATCAGCAAGGCATCTCGAGGTGAGGTTCTAATCCCTTTTCCGAGACGGTCTACAAACCTTAAACTAAGCACCTGAGCCCAGCTTGTTGTGATTCCAATTATAGGTCTTGAAAGAGATGAAAGGCCATATCCTCCAATTACTATTATTTTTCTCTTTTTCCATAAGTCAGAAAGCCACCCTGATATTAGTTTGCTCAGACTTGAGATGCTTTCTGCTATTCCTTCTATAAGACCAACAATTGCTGTTCCTGCCCCAAGATAGGATGTTAGAAAAACAGGTAGAAGGGGATAAATCATTTCCGATGCACTGTCATTGAAGAAACTTACCAGACCTAAAAACTTGACATTGGAAGGTATTTTCTTTTTCATTTTAAAAAACTGCCCATGGTTCGGGTAAGAATAGCTTTTCATACAATCTTAAAGCATAACGGTCAGTCATACCAGCTATAAAATCAGCAATTCTTCTTTCCAATGAGTCTCCTTCTGGATAAGGAGCAATGTAATCCTCAGGATTTTCTCTTAAATAGTAAAATATATCCAAAAGTATTTTTTCCGCCTTCTTTTCCTGTTCCACCTTTGCCTTATAGCTATACACATTTTCATATAAAAAATCTCTTAAATAATTAACAGCTTCATATATTTCCTTACTCATTGTAATTTTTTCAAGCCCATTCTCTTGAGTAGCTTTAATAACATCCTTTACCATTATGTCTATTCTCTGGGAATGATATTTTCCGAGTGCGATTTTTAAATCCTTTGGTATATCCTCTATTATTTCTCCTCTAATTGCATCATCTATATCATGATTTATATAAGCAATTACATCCGATATTCTGACTATTTGCCCTTCCAGAGTCTGTGGTAAATTTTCAGATTTAAAATCAAGAATTTCGCCTGTTCCTTTAGAATGCTTTAATATTCCATCCCTTACCTCATAAGTCAGGTTAAGACCTTTTCCACCCCATTCTAATTTATCAACAACCCTTAAACTCTGTTCGTAATGTCGAAAATCTCCTAAGGAAAATTCTTTGAAAATTTTATCCAGTATCCTTTCGCCTGCATGACCGAAGGGAGTATGCCCAAGGTCATGTCCCAAGGAGATTGCTTCAGTTAAATCTTCATTCAAGCTTAATGCTCTTGCAATTGTTCTTGCAATTTGAGAGACTTCAAGAGTATGAGTGAGGCGGGTTCTGTAATGGTCTCCATAAGGAGCTAAGAAAACCTGAGTTTTATGCTTTAATCTACGGAAAGCTTTACAATGTATTATACGGTCTCTATCTCTTTGAAATTCTGTTCTTATATCACAGGGCTCCTCTTTTCTCTCCCTGCCTTTGGAATTAACACTGAGACAAGCTTTTGGAGAGAGAATTTCCTTTTCCCTTTCTTCAAGAGCAACCCTTATGCATTTATTCATTCTATTATTTTGTAAATTAACAGAAAAAAATTATATTTTCAATAATTAAAA
>CAZWBN010000296.1:0-2398 GCA_964632095.1 uncultured Clostridia bacterium
TATCAGTAGAGAGCATATATTGATATGCTTTCTTTATTGAAGACCAGCTCTCCTCAAGAAAATTCAAATCCCCTGATGCTTTAATATAATCATACATAGAAATAATATAATAAGGTGTAGTTTCCGCATGATAAAAACCATAAGGATAATCCTCGAACCAGTTAATATAGCCTGCTCCTTGCGATAGCTCATGCATTATTTTTCCATCTTTTCGCTGATTTTTTCTAATAAGAGTTAAAGCTTCACGAGTTTTTGAAAAATCTCCATAACTATTTAAAGCAAAAGAATTATAAAAAGTATCTCCTCCAAAAAACCAGGCAAAACCCGGTCTTTCGCTTCGACCTGAAAGCCCATACCCTGCAATAAGACCACAACCTAAATGAGGATTGCAGACAAAAGCTTTGTCCACTGCCAGTTTTGCCCATTGAAAAGCATGATTAAGAGAAGTGTCAGGAGTTTTTATAATTACAAATTGATTTAATACCTTTTCGTAATATTCAAAATTTTCTCTGAAAAATTTCTTTATTGAGGAGAGAGCTTCAAAATATATTTTTTCTGCTTCTTTTCTACTTTCCACGCTTGCTGAAACAATAATAGGAATAAAATATTTTTTACTTATCTCTTTTATAACATCTATTTTAATCTGAAGAGGAATTTCAGGTAGAGCGTGAGCTGGAGGAGAGGCATATTTTTTTCCAATTGGACATCCGACCAATGCTGCATTTCTTCTTGTTCCTTCTGAAATAACAAAATATTTCTTCTCGTTATTCCAATAGCTGTATTGACCGCCAAGTCCAGCAGGCCACATTGGTTTCAAATCAGGAATAAAACTCACTATTATTGAGAGAGGTTTAATGGTTTCAATAGAAAGCAAAACAATTACAGCCTTTTTATTTAGCGGGCAAAACATTATTTCCTTTAAAGTAAAGGAAGGGTGGGTATAAGTGATTTCTGTATAATGGGGATAAACAGTAATGGATTGAGTAAAATCTTTTCCCTGAATTAACCGGTTTTCTCCAATTAAAAAAGAGAGATTGAAGTCATGCAATATTTTGAGAGGATAAATCCAAATCTCGAAGTTTCCCTCTTCAGTTCCGAGTATGGAACTTTTTCTGCCTGTGCATGCAAAGAATTTTCCTTTTTGAACATTTCTCCTCAATTTTAATTCTAAGGGGATAAGGTCAAATTTTTTAATTAGATATTTCTCATTACAAAATAAAAAAGAGAAAGATAAAAAAATTATCATTAAACTGATAAGAATTTTTTTATACATTTTCTCTTCCTCATGAAAATTTGAATATTGTATATCAGAAAAAACCGATAATTACAAGCTCAATATTTTTCCCTTGACAATAAATTTTTAATGATTATATTATTTAAATGAGCAAAAGACAGGGGTCTCGAAAAAGAGTCCTTGTCCCCGGGGGAGGCAGAAAATTTAAAATAGGAGGTTTAAAAAATGAGGAAAAGTTTAATTAAAGGAATTAGTCTGGTTGTATGTCTTGGTATTTTACTCGCTTTTACTCCAGTTCTAAATTCAAGTCCAAGAGTTGATAAGGGTAAATTCGAGCTTCAGTGGAGAGCTTTTCTCAGAATATTAAGCTGGTTCTTCACCCCAAATACCTGGTTTACTTTTGATGGCTCAAAAGATGTAAAATCTTCATTTTCCTACAATTATCCAGCTACAAAAAGCATGAAAATTGCAGGCGATACCCCATGTGATGACCCAATTGGTCCTGGAGGAGGAACTACTGACCCAGACAATAGATAAAATTATTAAAATCTAAACTTTCTAAATTTAAATATTTTTAAGCCCATCTTTTGAAGGATGGGTTTTTTTATTGACAAATAATGAAAAAGGAATTAAATTAATAATACGGAAGAGGGAAAATGAAGAAGTTTATTCTTTTAATAGGTATTTTGCTGTTAATCGAAATTCCTATTCATGCAAACCAAAATACTTCCTTCGAATATAAATCAACAGTTAATTTAGCTCTTAAATATTATAAAAAGGGGGATTATGAAAAAGCAATTTTCTATTATAAGAAAGCATTAATTTATGCTGATCCCTCTAATTTATTAGAAAGAAAAATTAGCAATTTAATTGATATTGGTAATTGCTATTGGTACTTAAGAAATTATCAAAAATCAATTGATTATTATTTCAAAGCTTTAAAAATATCTCAGAAAATAGGTGATAGAAAGACTGAAAGCGAGTGCTATAGAAATATAGGTATTACATATTGGAAATTAAATGATATTGAAAAAGCTATATACTATTATCAGAGAGCTCTTGAGGTAGCAAGAGAGATCAATGATAAAAAGAGACAGGCAAGATGCTTGAATAATCTTGCATTTATTTACAGGTCACAGGGAGAATATATTAAAGCCCTTGATT
>CAZWBN010000297.1:0-2359 GCA_964632095.1 uncultured Clostridia bacterium
TTTTTCCTTTTTAGATTTTACTTTTTAGTTTTTATGTTTTATCCTTTTATTACCACTATTGGTTTCATGCGAGCAACTTTTTTAGATATCTTTGCGCCAACTATTGCTTCTACAACCATTGACACATCCTTATATGCTTCTGGCATTTCTTCTTTAACAGTCTTTCTATCTGCAGCTCTAACAAAAATACCTTCTCTTTCTAACTCCTGAGTTATCGACCTACCACGTGCCCTATTAATTGCCTTATGTCTGCTCAAAACTCTTCCAGCACCATGACAACTTGAGCCAAATGTTTCTGTCATAGCTTCTTCAGTTCCAACTAAAAGGTAAGAATATCTCCCCATATCTCCAGGAATTATTACCGGCTGCCCAATAGAGCGATACTTTGAAGGTAGCTCAGGATGCCCGGGTGGAAAAGCTCTGGTAGCTCCTTTTCTATGAACAGCAAGAATTCTCTTCTTTCCATCAACTATATGTTCCTCTTTTTTCACTATATTATGAGCATGGTCATAAATTAATTCTAAACCTAAATCTCTCTCAGATGCTTTGAGAGCCCTGCAAATGGCTTCTCTTGTCCAATGCATTAATATCTGTCGATTAGCCCATGCATAATTAGCAGCACACTTCATTGCTGAAATATAATCCCTGCCTTCAGGAGAATTGATTGGTGCACAGGCTAATTGCTTATCTGGCAAAACAATATTGTACTTTCTCAATGCTCTTCCCATTACTTCAAGATAATCGGTTGCAATTTGATGACCAAGACCGCGTGAACCAGTATGAATCATGACTGTAATTTTGTTTTTTTCGAGATTGAAAATTTTAGCTAACCGATAATCATATATCTCCTCCACATATTGAATCTCTAAAAAGTGATTTCCAGAGCCTAAGGTTCCTAATTGCTGAGCTCCTCTTTCTAAGGCTTTATAACTTACTTTTTCTGGATTCGCACCCTCGAGGCTACCATATGATTCGGTAGCTTCTAAATCTTTTTTGGTGCCGTATCCTTTTTCTACTGCCCATTTCGCACCTTTGGCAAAGACTTCTTTCTCTTGCGAATGAGTCAATCTCAATTTTCCGGTGGAACCCACTCCTGTGGGAATATGCTGATAAAGGGCGTCAACTAAAATCTTTTTTTTGTCCATAATATCTTTTAAGTATAAATTGGTAACAAGCAATCGAACACCACAGTTTATATCGAATCCTACACCTCCTGGCGACACAATGCCAGTTTCCCAATCGGTTGCAATTACTCCTCCAATAGGGAGTCCGTATCCATAGTGAATATCCGGCATTGCTAAAGAAGCTTTTACAATCCCTGGAAGTGTTGCCGCATTTCTAACCTGTATCAATGCTTCATCCTCTACTGTCCTATCAAGAAGCTCTTTGGATACAAATATTATTCCTGGCACCCTCATCCTTGAGTCTATTTCTTTGGGCAACAACCATTTATAATCATTTATCTTTCTTAATTTTTCTTTCATTTTTGACTCCTTTATAAATCAAATAAAACTTTAGCTTCCCACATATCATTTTTCCGGGATATTTCCAAATTATGATATGTAACTGCTTTGATTTCTCTCTCTATTTTCTTATCTTTAATTTTCTCTCCTTTTATTACTGCCTCTATTTCAAATGGATTGATTTTCAAAATTTGAAAATCCACAAAATATATTTTATAGGCATCATAATAAAAAAGCAACTCACTGAGCCATTTAAAAAAAAGCTCTTCCCAGCTTTCTCCTTTCACTTTTATTTTATATTCCTCTTTTGGTTCAAATTCCTTAGAGGAGGAAATTAGATTAAACATTCCTTTTGCTGAATTAATAAAAATTTCTGATATATCCTTTCCAAAAACTTCCATCCCCATATCTGCAGTCGTTGAGAAAAATTTATATTCTTTCATTTTTTAGATATCCAATGATAATAATATATATTTTATTTTTTCTTGAAACTCCTTTCTTTTTAAAGCTAATTTTATATTTGCCTCAATAAAAC
Organism: uncultured Clostridia bacterium; assembly: GCA_964632095.1. Lineage (GTDB taxonomy): Bacteria > Acidobacteriota > Aminicenantia > JdFR-78 > JdFR-78 > JdFR-78. The sequence continues at coordinate 1,999 of CAZWBN010000297.1, forward strand.
CAAGTTTATTACCCACATCGTATCTTTTTCCTTCAAAAAGAAGACCATAAACAGGTCTTTTTTTAGAAAGAAGACCAAAGGCATCGGTCAATTGAATTTCACCTCTTTCATCAGGTTTTGTTCTCTCCAGTTCTGAGAATATCTCTGGCTCAAATACATATCTTCCTATCACAGCGAGGTCTGAATAAGCTCTTTCAGGCCCAGGTTTTTCAATAACATCTTCAATTTTGAATACTCTATCAGATATTTGTTTAGGTTTTATAATCCCATACTTTCTCATCCCATCTTCTTCCACTCTTTCCAGAGCAACAACTGAACAAGAGTATTGAGAGTATACCTCAATTAACTGTTTCAAACAAGG
>CAZWBN010000298.1:0-2352 GCA_964632095.1 uncultured Clostridia bacterium
TTTAATCAAAGAAATCATTTCCTTAACTGCTTGCTCAAAGCCAACAAATACAGAGCGCGCCACAATTGCGAAACCAATGCTTAATTCTTCTATTTCCTTGATTTTAGCAATTGGAACGACATTATGATAATCCAATCCATGACCTGCAACTACTTTTAAGCCAATTCTATGTGCAAAACTTGCTGCTTCTTTTATTTTTTCAAGTTCTTTAGCCTGTTCTTCTCCTCTGCTTTCTGAATATTTTCCTGTATTAATTTCAATAGTTGGAGCACCTATTTTATGAGCTGTTTTTATCTGTTCTAAGTCTGCATCTATAAAAAGACTTACCTCAATTTTTGCTTGGAGCAAATCCTGAACAAATCCTCTTAAGTTTTCTTCATTTAAAACAACATCCAGTCCGCCCTCTGTCGTGATTTCCTCCTCTCTCTCGGGAACCAGAGTAACCATATCTGGATGGTGTGTTAAAGCAATTCTTTTCATTTCATGGGTGGGAGCCATTTCAAGATTTAATCTTGTTTTTACTGTTTTTCTTAAAATTTCCAGATCTCTTTCCTGAATGTGTCTTCTATCTCCTCTTAAATGGATGACAATTGAATCAGCACCTGCTTGCTCAGCTATTAGTGCAGCTAAAACGGGTTCAGGATTTTTGCTTTTTCTCGCCTCCCTTATAGTGGCTATATGGTCAACATTAACTCCTAATTTCATGTTATCCTCCTATTTATTAATTACAGAGAAAATGATAATTCATTTTTGAAACCAGTGGACTGTTCTCCTCAAGCCTTCGTTAAATTTGATTTTTGGGGAGTAATTTAAAATTTGTTTTGCAGAACTTATATCTGCTAAGGAGTGTTTTATATCACCTGGTCTCGGAACAGTATATTTAGGTTCTATATTCTTATTTAATATGCAATTCAATTCTTTAACTAACTGATTAATTGTAATGCTTTCTTGACTTGCGATATTAAAAACTCTTCCGCATGCATTTTTTGCACGGGTGGCTAATATATTAGCCTGAACAACATTGTCAATATAAGTGAAATCTCTTGATTGTTCACCGTCTCCATAAATTACAGGTCTTTCTCCTTTAAGCATTGCCTTTATGAATTTGGGAATTACTGCTGCATATTGTGAATCAGGGTCCTGATGAGGACCGAAGACATTAAAATATCTAAGAATTACTGTTTCTAAACCGTATATTTTGTAAAAAACTTTACAATAATACTCTCCCGTTAATTTACTCACTGCATAAGGAGAAAGAGGCGAGGGAATCATATCCTCTTTTTTAGGCAATACAGGAGAATCTCCATAAATTGAAGAGGAAGAAGCATAAACAACCCTTTTTACTTTATTTTTAACTGAAGCTAATAGGATATTTAAAGTTCCATTAATATTTATATCATTAGTTATTTCAGGAGTTTCTACTGAGCGAGGGACTGAAGGCAATGCAGCCTGGTGCAGAACATAATCGACTCCTTTTGTAGCTTCCAAGCAGGTTTTGAAATCTCTAATATCACCCTCGATTAATTCTATTTTATTAATAATAGAGGAAAGATTTTCTTTTTTCCCTGTTAAGAAATTGTCTATAACTTTCACCTTTTCCCCTTTTTTAACCAAGAATAGAGTTATATTTGAACCAATAAAGCCTGCTCCTCCTGTAACTAAATACACTGCCATTTTTTTATCCTCTTTAAATATAATTTAATTCTTCTAATTTCTTAATAACTTTCTCAACACTTTCTTCAGGTGTCTCTTTATCTGTTTCTAAAATCAGTTCCGGGTTTTCAGGTTCTTCGTAAGGAGCAGAGATCCCTGTAAAATCTTTAATTTCTCCTGCCATTGCCTTTTTATACATCCCCTTAACATCTCTATCAATGCAGACTTCTACTGGACATTTGACATAGACTTCTATAAAATTACCGATTTCTTCTCGAGCATACTTTCTTATTTCTCTGTACGGGGATACAAAAGAACTCAGAACTGCAACTCCATTTCGGGTTAATAATTTTGCAACAAAAGTGACTCTCCTGATATTCTCATTTCTATCTTCCGGGGAAAAGCCTAAGTCACGAGTTAAATGTTGGCGGACAATATCACCGTCAAGCCTTTCCACTTTTAATCCTTTCTTCTTTAAAATCTCAGCAACTCTGTCAGCAATTGTTGATTTTCCTGAACAAGGTAGACCAGTGAACCAAACAGTAAAACCCTTCTCATTGAATTTTGAATTTTGAATTTTGAATTTTGAATTTTGGGTTGAATAATCATTAGTTTTCGAAGTAGATTTTTTTACTTCTGACATTGTATACCTCTCCCGGGAAGTTTTGACTATAGAAGTAAATATTTTTATTAATTCTT
>CAZWBN010000299.1:0-1097 GCA_964632095.1 uncultured Clostridia bacterium
ATCAACATTTATTAATATTTTTAATAAATTGCTTTATACAATTCAGAAACTCTTGTATTATCTCTTGGTCATTAAATAGATGTTGATAAACTTTTTCTCGATCAAGATATAAATATTCGTGAACGAGGACATTTCTAAATTTCGCTAAATCTATTAGTTTCTCCGCTAATTGCTGGGGAATAACTTTATTTTCCGTTAATATTTTAGGGATTTCAGCATAACTATCAGGTTTTTTAAATCTTAATTCACTGATTATCATTTCTCCAATGCTTAAAAAAGTCTCTAAGGATAAGTGTAAAGTTCTTTCTACAATATATGATATACGCCAGTCGCTAATATAATCTTCTTTTGATATTTTTTTTAATTCATTTAATTGCCCAAGATAATTTTCTAATTCTCGGATATATTTAGCTAACCTTTCTTCATCCACCATATAAAGTTTCCTTTGTGTATTTCTCCAATAAGGGTTTAAAATCAAGGTATCTTAATACTGATTTTATCTCAAAATCGATTCTTTTCTTTTCATCAGAAGAAAATATTATCTCTCCCTGTTTTATTATTCTATGCTGAAGTAGAGGATAGGCATCATTTAATACAACTATATCTATATCGTCTCTTTTTAAAAGAAAAGAAAACTCTGCTGCTATTTTCAATTTCCTATCAAATCTTTCTGATTCCGAAATTTTTTCATCAAAATATATAGCTATGTCTATATCACTCAGCCTGCCGATATTTCCTTTTTTTTGAGAACCAAAGAGATATGCAAAAATTACTTTTTGTTTTGAAAATATTTTATTAATTTCTCTTAAATTTTTCTTTATTATTTTCATGGTATCTCTATTCTTTATACTTTTTTAAGAATATCATATTTAAATTTTGCATTCAAATAAAAGGAAAACTCTCAGTAATTAAAAATAATTTGGCTTCCCTGTCTGAACAATAATAAAAGTATTTATATCAATGGCTGCTTCGATCATTTCCTGTAAAAGTCTTTCAGTTGCTTTTCTTCTATATAAATCTTCAGTATATTCTTCGACGCCCATAGACTTTATCGATTTAAGCGCCTTTAACTATTGACCATTGACCATTAACCAATA
>CAZWBN010000299.1:1197-2346 GCA_964632095.1 uncultured Clostridia bacterium
ATTTATTTGATAATTTTGATTAGTTTAAATGATATTTTTCTCAAAAAGGCAAGTAGTAATTCGCTATGCCAATCAAAATTTCCTTTATTTTTAACAAGGGGTAAAATTCCATCGCTCTGTATTATCCTAAATAAATTTTCAATTTGATTATCATTAAGTTTCCCACACAATTTTCTTGCATAATATCCAATTAAAATTTCTTTTTTTAATGCTTTTTTCCATAACTTTTCATATTCAGAAAGTGCTCTTTCACTAAAATCTCTTTCATTAAATCTTTTGAGAACAACTTGACTTGCAAATTCTGAACATAAAAGACCATAATAAATTCCACCTCCAGTTGTGGTTTTCACCTGTCCTGCTGCTTCTCCAACTGTTAATACTCTATTACCATAAGTCTTTGATATTAATCCTTGTGCAATAGGCTTAAATTGAATTCTTTCTTTTTTAAGACTTCTTATCTTATCAGGAAAGAATTTCTCAATAAGTCTTTTAAAGCACTCTTTTGGATTACCCTCAGTCATTAATCCTACTCTTGCTGTCTCTTTTCCAATTGGAACAACCCAGGCAAATGCTCCTGGTGCCACATCTCTTCCAATAAAAACATGAGTATATTCACCGTCTTTTATATTTAATTCTGCCTGAATACCCTTTAAAAAATCATTAGGGAATCCCAAGCCAAGTTTCTTTTGTAGTTTATAATTTACACCAGTTGCAATAATTATTAATTGAGATAAATATTTTTCTTTATATTTTCCTTTTTTCTTAGTAATTACTTCAACTGAATTTTTATTTATAGAAATATCTTCTACTTTACTATTGAGTTCTATTTTAACTCCCTTTGATTGAGCTTTCTCGCCAAGATATCCATCAAATTTTTTTCTGTCAACTACATAAGCAAAACTATTTGGATGTTCGTAATTTAGAAAATTCATAAAAGGAGAGATAACTTTAACCTTTCTTATTTCTTTTAGAATTGAGTTTTTAGAAAGTGAAAATCTTTTAAAAGCATCTCTTCCAACAATTCCAGTACATATTACATGTTCACCAATTTCGCTCTTTTTCTCTAAAACTAAAACTTTTAAACCATTTTCAGCCAATCTATGAGCAGTATTCAACCCACTCGGCCCCGCCCCCACCACTATTACATCA
>CAZWBN010000300.1:0-2333 GCA_964632095.1 uncultured Clostridia bacterium
AGTATAACTTCTCTTGCAACAGGGACATCATGGGGAACAATAGGAACCTTAGGAGTCGCATTTATTGGAATAGCAATGGGGCTCGGTGTGCCTCTTGGTCCTGCTGCTGGTGCTATTGTAGCAGGCGCTTATTTTGGCGATAAGATGTCTCCTTTTTCAGATGTTGCAAATCTTGCACCTATTGCTGCAGGCACTAATCTTTTTGACCATATTAAGCATATGATGTGGTCAGCAACTCCTGCATGGCTTTTTGGATTATTTGTATATTTTCTTGTTGGATTAAGGTACGAAGCTAAAGCAGTAGAATCAGAGAAAATGTTATTAATAATGAGAACTTTAAAGGAAAATTTCAATTTTAATATCCTCCTTTTATTACCTATGATTATTGTTTTTTATTATGCTTTCACGAAGAAACCCACAATTCCTGGAATGCTGATTTCCTCACTTGTAGCATGCATATTAGCTGCAGTTTTCCAGAAAGCATCCTTAACGCAAATTGCTGAAGCAATTAACACCGGATATAAGGCAAATACAGGTGTTCCTGAAGTTGATAACCTTATTTCAAGAGGGGGGATGATGAGCATGATGGAAACACAGTTGGTTGCTTTTACTGCTTTCAGTTTTGGAGGGATAATGCAAAGAACAGGTTTGCTTTCCGTCATTCTTGACAAAGTAATGAAATTTGCCCGTAAAACATGGAGCATTGTTTTAACAACTATAGCTTCTTCTCTTGTTACTGCAATTGTAACAGGCAGTTCATATTTATCAATGATTATTCCGGGAGAATTACTTTCACCAATTTATAAAAAAAAGGAATTAGCTGCTAAAAACTTATCCCGTATAATTGAAGAATCTGGAGCAATTATGGTTCCTTTAATACCATGGAGTATGGCAGGTGTTTATATTACTGGAACAATTGGAGTTCCCACATTTGAATATTTGCCATGGGCAATAATGAATTACGCCTCTGTAATAATTCTCGCAATATATGGGTTTACAGGCTTTACAATGGCACCAAAAATTCGAGAAGACGAAACTCAAATAGGAAGTTAATTTTAACGAGTAAAATAAAAATAAAAATAAGCTGCTTGTGCAATTTCAGCAATAATATCTTCAATTTTCTTAATTCCTTCTTGAGTATTTTTTGAAAAAACCGTTATAACTATATGCCCTAAATTATTAGGAAGATAAATTATTCCACTATCATTAATTGTTCCGCCGATTGTTCCTGTTTTATGGGCAACTTTAACTCCAGGTGGCAATTTCCCTTTAATTCTTCTCTCTCCTGTTTGACATCTTAACATTATAGAAATAATAAAATCGCAACTTTCTTTATCTAAAATTTCATGGCAAAAGATTTTTTCAAGAAGAGTGTTCATTGCTATCGGAGTTGACACATCTTTCATTTCTGAACTGAATTTTTTTCTTGCCTCTTCAAAGACCTTAGGGTTTTTTTCTTTTTCCTTTCGATAAAATTTACTAAATTCTTTAGGATTTAAATTTTTATATTTTTCATAATCCACTCCAAGATAATCAAGAATAAGATGCTGACAGGAACGACTTATTATAATATTTTTTATTCCATATTCTCTTAATCTTTTATTCACATTTTCGACCCCTACCTTGGAAAGGAGAATATCTGTAGCGGAATTATCACTTATCATCATCATTAAATTAATTAGATTCTCAATAGATAATTTTATTCCAGGGGCTTTTAGATCTGAAAGTATTCCACTTCCTAAATGCTGGTCAGATGGCATAACACTATATTCATCCTCAAGTGATATTTTACCTTCTTTTATTTGAGCCATAACTTCGACTAAAATGGGGATTTTGAAAACACTTGCCATAGGGAAAAATTCGTCTCCGTTAATGTAGAGCTCTTCCCCGGATTCTAAGTGCTTTATAGCAACTCCTATTTCACCTTTTACAGGTTCTATAATGTCTTTAATTACATTTTCTAATCTCGCAATTTTCTCCTGAGAATAAGCAAAACCAGAAAGGTGTAATGTAAAGAATAAAATTAGTCCAATGGAAAAAAATGTTCTTTTTAGTTCCCTTATTTTCATTGTAACTACCTCCTTAATTGAGTTAAGTATTTTACTTTCTTAACTTTTAACATTTTACTTTTGGCATCTGACACCTTCAAAATTATCATTTCTCCCAAAAATTAGCAAGTAGTGAAGAACTAATAGTAATTGGCTGGCGGGTGGTGTTTTGACAAAGAAAGATTTTTTGGTATAATAATTACCTGACGCGGGGTGGAGCAGCCAGGTAGCTCGTCGGGCTCATAACCCGGAGGTCGTCGGTTCAAATCCGACCCCCGCTACCAT
>CAZWBN010000301.1:0-2327 GCA_964632095.1 uncultured Clostridia bacterium
GGAAAAATAATTGCAAAAGCTCCTGCGTACGAAGATTACATCCTCTATGCAGATATAGATTTTGAATTATTAAAAAATTGTCCTGCTCGAAAGTATTTTCTACTTGATAGAAGACCGGATATCTATAATTCCCTTTAACTTTACTTCATAAGATATTTTTTAAGGAATTCCTTTAATTTATTTAAAGCTTTCCCTCGATGACTTACTCTATTTTTCTCTTCAGGCAATAATTCTGCAAAAGACCTTTTTAGAGGTGGATAATAAAAAACAGGATCATATCCGAAACCATAATTTCCTCTTGGTGCTTCAAGAATATATCCATCAACACTTTCAACTGTTTCAAAGATTATTTTCCCATTTTCCACAAGAACTTGAGCGGATACAAATCGAGCTTTCCTCTCCTCCCAGGGAATTCCTTTTAAAAGAGTAAGAAGTTTTTTATTATTAAGCTCATCATTTGCTCTTTCTCCTGCAAAACGAGCAGAATAAACTCCGGGTGCTCCCTCCAATTTTTCTACTTCAAGCCCTGAATCTTCTCCTAAAACCAATCCTTTGAAAAACTGGCTGTAAAAAATAGCTTTTCCTCTTGCATTTTCAAGAAATGTTTTACCCTTTTCTTCATACTTTTGCTCAATTTTATTCTCCCTGAGGTCAGAAATTTCCAGGGAAAGGTCTCCAAGATATTTCTTAATTTCTCTAACTTTACCCGGATTTGTAGTAGCAACAAGGAGTTTTTTCTTTGCCATCTTATTTAAAGGCTTTCTCCCACTCTTCTATTATCTGAAAGCCAGTGCTTGTTCCTATTCTGCTTGCTCCTGCTCTTACCAGTTCTTCGATAAATTTTAAATCTCTTATTCCTCCTGATGCTTTTATGTTAATTTTAGGGTCAAGATTCTTTCTCAAAAATTTAACATCATCCACTGTAACACCTCTTGCACTAATTCCTGTAGAGGTTTTTACAAAATCTGGTTTAAGCTTATTCATTAATTCACAAACAATTCCCATTTCTTTTTCTGAAAGAAGACCTGTTTCAATTATGACCTTGTGAATGCATGATGGAGATGCTTCAAAAATTTCCTTTAATTCTTCTTCTACAAAGGAAAGATATCCGGTTTTAAATGCACTTATATTCATTACAATATCAATTTCATCAGCTCCTCTTTCCTCTGCCAGTTTCGCCTCCAGAATTTTTGCTTCCTTAAAATTTGCTCCAAAAGGGAAGCCCACAACTGTGCCTATTTTTAAAGAACTTCCTTCAGTAAGTTTTTTTGCTTTTTCTAAATGAAATGGATGAATAAATAAAGTGCAAAATTTGTATTCAATACATTCTTTTACTAAATCCTCAAGCTTATTTTGAGATAATTCCGGCCTTAAATTGGTCTGGTCAATAATTTTAGAAAGTTCAAATTTCTCCTTAAACATCTCATTCTCCTATTTTATCGAATAAAATTGAAATAATTATCAATACTATTAAAAGAAGAGTGTAACTTCCAAGTTTAAGATTCATAAGTAACTTTTCCGGCTCCTCCATTATTCCCTTTTCTTTTAAAGTCTTTTTAAAAAACAGGAAAAAATATAAAAATATGAAGGGCGAAAAATACAAAAATGACTGAAGTTTATATGTGAAAGCGAAAATGAAATAAAAAATAAAGAAAATTGCAACACTTAAAAGCATAAAAATCAAAAGAGATTTTTCCGTATATTTTTTAAGAGAAATACGATAATCGCCAGCCTTATCCTTCAATAGTCTTTTTTCTGAAAATCTCTTGGCAACCATCAAAAAATTGCCAAAAGTCCACCATAAAAAAAGAAGGCTAAGGGGAGGAAAATTTTTACTTTCTGAAAGAGCATACCATCCAATAAAAAATCGGATAGGATTATTCGCTGACTCTACTATTGAATCAAGAAAGGGAATTTCTTTTACTCTCATTGGTTTTACATTGTAAATAAGACCAGCAAGAAGGAGAGCTGATAAGGATAAAAGGAGATAAAAAGAGAAATAGTAAAAAGCAACACTTAAGCTGATTAAACCTAATAAAACTCCGATTATAATAAGTATACTTTTCTCAACTTCTCCTCGTGCTAAAGGTCTATTCTTCTTTACTGGATGATGAATATCATATGGGGCATCAGCAATTTCATTGATAATATAATTTAAAGTAGAAATTCCCCATGTAAGAAGAAAAGCAAGGATTACATTGAAAACAATGATTTTCCATCCAAATATTTCTATAAAATCAGGATTGAACCAGATATATGCGATACTCCCAACAAATATAGCTGTACTTCTTGGCCATCTTTCCAGACGAACAGCTCTTAAATACGCT
>CAZWBN010000302.1:0-2270 GCA_964632095.1 uncultured Clostridia bacterium
AAGAGCAATTTTCATGATTTTTCCTCTCCCGAGTTTTGGACATTGGATTATATATTTTCTTCTTAAAATTAACGAGAATAAATAAAATTATTTTATGTTGATTTTTTTAATACCACAATATATTCATGATTCATGGTCGTCTCAGTTATTCCTGCTATATTAGTTGGACTATTTCTCTTTGGCATTCTTTTATTAGGTATTTCTCTTATTATCGTTTTTATGTGTTCGAAGCCATATTTTTCAAAAAGTTCCTTTGTTATCTCGTCGTTTGGTATTTCTATTCCTTTTACCCTACGATTTCCGACAACATATGCAACTATCCCTCCTCTTTTCATAACCTTAGAGATATTTTTTATTGATTTTTCATAGTCTATATAAAAAGAAATTACATCATAAACCCTTTTATAATCAATACTGGCAATTTGGGATAATACTCTATCCAGAATTTTTAGTTCGAAATTTTTGAATTCTTTTTCTCTTATCCCTCCCATAGATCTTTTATCAACTTCATTGTATTCTTCAAATCCCAACCATTGATTGCTTAAGCGAGAAAACTGCCCATATGCCACCGTGGTTCTGGAATCTCCATATGGAGGAGATGTAACAATTATATCTACACTTTCGGGCGAGATTATGTTTTGAGGAATTTCGTAAACGGTGTTGAAATCATAAATTTTCGAATTTGAATTATTTCTTTTTATCGAAATATATTCAGCCATTCCATTTCTATTTCTTATGAGTTTTTCCATCATTATAAATAGGACATCAGGATTAAACTTTTCTATTTGTTTCTTACTCATTCTATAAAGTTTAAATTCACTTTTTCTAGTCAGTGAAACTTCTCTTACTGTTTCACTAAATGCCGCCTTAAAAAAGTCTCTAATATCTTCAACATCTATTTTTTCAATATATTCTTTAATAATAGCAAGCCAATACTGGGTATCTTTTTTAAACCAATAATTAATGTTTTTAAAGTTATTAATTTCAGGTTCAATTTTTTTCCCGCCTAATTTAATTGAGAAAATAAAATCGTTGAAATCTTTCAAATAAGAATCTAACATTTTCAAAGGGATGATAGTTGTTTTAACCTTAGCTATTAAACGAGCTAATGGATTTATATCTGTTCCTATCGCGTTTATGCCTCTTAGATTCGCTTCCACCAATGATGTTCCTGAGCCACAATATGGGTCAAATAAAATTTTGGAATTTTGACCGAATTCATCCAGAATGCGTTCTGCAACTTGAGGAATCATCATAGCAGGATAAGGATGGAAACAGTGAGTATATTTCTTTGTATTTGCTGTACGAAAATCCCGTGTTTCATCCCTATATTTTTTAGATTTATGCTTTTTTATTTGCATCTTAGATAAGTCTTTTACAAGACTCATAAAGTTTCAGTAAATCTTTTTCTTTAACTCGAAAAGCTGTACCTCTATTTCTCACAGTTCCCTCTTCTTTTAAATGCATCCTTAAGTCTATACCTATTAAAGAGTTTTTAAATGCTTTTAAAAAACTTCTCGCACTGGGGTTTGTTAAAAGATATGCTTCATTATAATGAAAGTATTCTTTGCCATGTTTTGTTTTTCTATCTGCTATAACAATTAATAATCTACTCAATTTTGTCATAAATTTTGCCACGATTACATATACATCCCATATTGCTAATATTTCTTTTGTATTTGAATCCCTTAAATGAATAATATTTTTATTTTCATCTACTTCTAAACATATTCCTTGTGGTATAGGTTTTCCATGAAATATTGTATTTTTAAAGCATGTCTTCCTTTATCGTTAATGTAGCCATATTTTCGAATTAAATCTTTTTGTTTTATATGCCATACCCCCTTATTAAAGGTGAATAGTGTAATTAATGATTGAGAATCTCTTCTGATTGTTTTAATTTCAACTCTGCCGCCAATATCAGGAATTGGGATATTATTTTCCTTTATCCCAAAAAGAATTTCAAAAGTGTATCCAATACCTGTAGTACCCTGCCTTAACGAAGATAAAAATCCCTTATTTTTTATTTCTTGCAATTTGGTTTGCACTTCTTTCAATCTCATTTTTTACCAAAAAAGTTTAAACAAAAATTTGAAGTCGTTTTTTAGCCTTAATTTTACAAATATTCTCTTGTGAGTCTTCCAAGTTTCTCCATCTTTTTTTAAATTTAAACTTTCCTTCCTTCTCCTTTTAAGCTCCATTTAAATTTCTCTTTTTTGGTTTTATCACAATAAAAAATTGAATGTCAAGCACTGGTAAGTCCCAGTAAT
>CAZWBN010000303.1:0-2265 GCA_964632095.1 uncultured Clostridia bacterium
AATATTCTAATTACAAGCCAGCCAATCATAATTAAAGCATCCATTGGTGTTTTGTAGGAAAATGCCAAATAACCCATAATTACAAAAAATCCAAATACTTGTGTAAGAATTAATGTAATTACAAGACCTTTCCAAGGAGTTTTACATCTAAAATCATATCGAATACCATAAATGGTGGCAATTATTAATCCATTCCCAAACTGAATTTCTGGGGTCGAAATATAAAAAATTTTTTATAACTTCTCTGTCTAATATTTTTAATTAGAAGAGTTATTTTGAAGATTGTTTGTTCATTTGAGAAATTGTTTGCTTAGATTTTACTTTTATTTTTGCCTCTTTTTTGATAATAAATATTTGAAAATTTGACAAGCTTGATTATTAGGAGGATGAGATGAGGAAAAATTATTTCATTATTTCCTTTTTATTAATTTTAGTTACATTTAACCTTCAAGCCTTTGATTTAGAAAAGAAAAAACCAGAATGGCAAAATCCTTCAATTGTTGAAATAAATAGAGAAAAACCTCATACTTTTTACATCCCTTATGCTGATATAAAATCAGCCATAGAAAATTTATGGGAAAAATCCCCCTACTTTAAATCATTAAATGGTAAATGGAAATTCTACTGGGTTGAAAGACCATCAGATAGACCCAAGGATTTTTACAAAGAAGATTTTGACATAAGCAATTGGAATGAAATTCCTGTTCCATCCAACTGGCAGATGCAGGGATATGGATTTCCAATTTATGATAACACCGATTATCCATTTTTATCTCCGTCAATGATTCCTAATCCTCCTCATATTCCTCTTAACTATAATCCTGTTGGCTCATACAAAAGGTTCTTTGAAATTCCAGAAAGCTGGTGGGGAAGACAGATATTTATACATTTCGGAGCTGTTCGCTCTGCTTTTTATCTCTGGATCAATGGAAAATTCGTGGGGTACAGTCAGGGGAGTAAAACTCCGGCAGAATTTAATGTCACGAAGTTTCTCCGAAAAGGTAAAAACTCCATTGCAGTGGAGGTCTATCGCTGGAGCGATGGAAGTTATCTTGAAGACCAGGACTTCTGGAGATTAAGCGGAATAGAGAGAGATGTTTTTCTTTACTCCACCCCCAATGTTCATATCAGAGATTTCTTTGCAATCCCAGACCTTGATGAAAATTATATCAATGGAACATTAATTCTTGAAGTAAAGATTAAAAATTATTTGAACCAAAAATCAGATAAAAATACATTGGAAATTTTCCTGCTAAATAAAAAAGAGGAAAGAGTGACGCAATTTTTAAAAGAAATTGTTTTAGAGAAAAAAGAAGAAAAAGCTTTGTATTTTAGCCAATTTATTGAAAACCCTGAAAAATGGACAGTTGAGACTCCAAATCTTTACACACTGATTTTAATTTTAAAAGATAAAAATGGAAATATACTCGAGGTTCTTTCTCACAAAATAGGTTTTAGAAAAGTTGAAATTAAAAACGGTCAATTACTTTTAAATGGAGTTCCAATTTATATAAAGGGAGTAAATCGCCATGAACATGACCCGGTAAATGGTCATGTTGTTTCAGTTGAATCAATGATTGAAGATATAAAGTTAATGAAAAGATTCAATATAAATGCAGTAAGAACAAGTCATTATCCAAATGACCCAAGATGGTATGAACTCTGCGATAAATATGGAATATATGTTGTGGATGAAGCAAATATAGAATCTCATGGAATGGGGTACAGACCTGATAGAACACTTGGTAATAATCCTCTATGGAAAAAAGCTCATCTTGATAGAACAATAAGGATGGTGGAGCGAGATAAAAACCATCCCTCTATTATTATCTGGTCTCTTGGAAATGAAGCTGGAGATGGAGTGAATTTTGAAGCTACCTATAACTGGATAAAAAAACGAGACCCTTCAAGACCTATAATGTATGAAAGGGCAGAACTTGGACCTCATACTGATATTTATGACCCAATGTATGCAAGGATTGAACATTTAGTAAAATATGCGAGTAAACCGAGAAAAAGGCCTTTAATCATGTGTGAATATGCTCATGCAATGGGCAATAGTGTAGGTAATCTTAAAGATTACTGGGATATAATCTATAAATATCCACAGCTTCAGGGTGGATTTATCTGGGATTGGGTTGACCAGGGTCTTTTAAAGATAATTAATGATAAAAAATGCTGGGCATATGGAGGAGACTATGGTCCAAAAGGCTTTCCAAGTGATAAGAATTTCTGCATTAATGGACTCGTTTTTCCTGATAGAAA
>CAZWBN010000304.1:0-2263 GCA_964632095.1 uncultured Clostridia bacterium
TATTGGGGTGAGCGAGGGGTCTCGAACCCCCAACCTCCGGATCCACAGTCCGGTGCTCTGACCAGTTGAGCTACGCTCACCATATAATCTCTCTGGGATGATTCCAGAGAGATGTTACATTGATTTTTTAACATTGAATCAATTAGTTGTCAAGCAAGCGGAGCATTGATACCTGTTTGACCTTTTTAAACGAATGAAACTTAGGGAAAAATGCTTATAACTTCAATTCTACAATTTTTGACATTTAAACTTTTGTTATTTTAAAATTAAATGAAAATTATTTTTAGGAGGAAGGGATGCGTGCAATAAAAAAGCTTTCGATTATTTATGTAATCCTCTTATTATTATTTTCACTGAATTATGCTCAGCAGAAAAAAGAGGTTAAATATTTAACCATTGATGATATTCTCAAAATTAAAAATTTAAGTGATGTTCAATTATCACCTACTGGGAGATGGATACTGTATGTTGTCTCAGTCGCTGATTTTGAACAGAATATATACGATTCAGATATATGGAGAATTTCCCCAAGGGGTGGGGAGCCAATTAAAATCACCAATAGTCCGAAGAGAGATTATTATCCTCGTTGGTCTCCTGATGGGAATAAAGTTGCCTTTCTTTCTGACAGGGATGGAAAAACACAGATATGGATAATAGACCCATTTATGGGCGAGGCTGAAAAATTAACAGATTCAAAAACAGGTGTGAGAAGCTTTAAATGGTTTCCTGACGGCAAAAAAATTGCCTATCTTGCAACAGACCCTTTAACTGAAGAGAAAGAGAGAAAGAAAAAAGAGAAGAATGATGCCTATGTGGTGGATGAAAATTTTAAAATGACGCACATATGGATTGTTGACTTAGAAAACAAACAGGCGAGGAAGATTACTGATGGAAATTTTGATGTCTTGGAGTTCTCGATTTCACCGGATGGAAAGGAAATTGTTTTTTCTTCCCGTCCAACTCCAAAGGTTCCTGATTACTATAATACTGATATCTTCATGGTTCCAGCTGATGGTGGAAAAATAAAAGAGCTCGTTGTAAGAAAGGGACTTGATAGAAATCCAGTGTGGTCTCCTGATGGAAAGAAAATCGCATTTATTTCAAATGAAGGAGGCGACTGGATTTCAAATACATATATTTGCACATTTGATTTAAATACAAAGGAAATAAAAAATATTTCTAAAAGTTTTGATGAAAGGGTAGGGACCTTCTGGTGGGATAACGCCGGGAAGTTTATATATTTTGAAGCAAGTAAAAGAATATATCGCCATTTATTCCGTGTGTCTGTGGCAGATGGAAAAATAGACCAAATCACACCGGATGATGCTTTTTATTCCTCCTTCAGTTTTGATAAAAAGTTCAATTTAATTAGTTTTATTAAACAAGATCCTGTCTCTCCTCCGGATGTTTATGTCTCATACCTTCAAAAATTCAAGCCAATTAAATTAACGGAAATTAATCCTCAGTTAAAAGAATTCACTTTAGGTGAAACAGAGATAATTCACTGGAAAAGCGAAGATGGAATGGAAATGGAGGGTTTGCTTGTAAAACCAGTTAATTATGAACCAAATAAGAAATATCCTCTACTTATAATAGTGCATGGTGGTCCAGCAGGTGTGTTCAGTTATCGCTTTTTACCGAGAAGAAGTGCTTACCCTATCCAAACCTTTGCAGGTTTAGGATATGCAGTTTTTATGCCAAATCCTCGTGGAAGCGGTGGCTATGGCGAGAAATTTAGAAGAGCAAATTTCAGAGATTGGGGAGGAATGGATTATAAAGACATTATGACCGGAATAGATTATCTGATTGAAAAGGGCATCGCGGATCCGGATAAACTTGGAATAATGGGCTGGTCATATGGAGGGTATATGACTTCTTGGGTGATAACTCAAACAGATAGATTTAAATCTGCTTCTGTCGGAGCAGGTGTAACCAATCTTTTCAGTATGTATGGACAGACAGATATTCCAGAATTCATGGAATGCTATTTTGGAGCACTTCCATGGGAGGATAGTGAGGTTTATGAGAATCATTCTGCAATGTATTTTGTTAATAAAGCAAAAACCCCAACTCTCATTCAACATGGTGAAAAGGATGTTAGAGTTCCACTTCCCCAGGGTCAGGAACTTTATCTCGGTTTAAAAAAGAACAATGTTCCTGTAAAATTTGTGATTTATCCGCGCCAGCCCCATGGCATTAGAGAACCGAAATTACAGAGAGACTCTATGAAAAGAAATGTAGAGTGGTTTAATAAGTGGATAAT
>CAZWBN010000305.1:0-2258 GCA_964632095.1 uncultured Clostridia bacterium
ATTTATAACACATGATGGTAAAGTCGAGGTGACAACAGAAGAACAGATGGAGCTTATTTTAATAAAATAAAAATTTAAATATGATTTATTTAGCAACTATAATTCTTTATCTTTTAATCCTATTTTTATTTGGCATCAGGCTTTCTGTAAAAGCAAAAACTCAGGAAGACTTTATGGTTGCTGGCAGAAAACTTACCGCACCTGTTTTAGTAGGAACACTTTTAGCCACATGGATTGGGTCTGGCGATATATTCAGTGTGTCTGATTTAAGCTACAATCACGGCTATTCATCGTTAATAGGGAGTGCAGGAGGATGGTTGGGTATTATTATAGTTTATTTTATTGCAGGAAGAGTTCGAACATTTGGTCAGTTCACTGTTCCTGATATACTGGAGGCAAGATATAATAAATGGGCGAGAATTCTTGCTACTATAACCACAGTAATTGCATATGTAACCATTGTTAGTTATCAATTCAGGGGAGGAGGATGGGTTCTCAATATAATTACAGAAGGAAAAATACCAGTTAAAACAGCAATGATTGTAGTTGCGGTTTTTGTAATAGCCTACACACTTTTTGCTGGAATGCTTTCGGTTGCCTATCTGGATATTATAAATGGCATAATTATAATTACAGGTGTATTTTTAGCACTTCCTTTTCTTATTCATCATGTTGGAGGAATAGATTACATAGTTGCAAATGTTACACCACGGAGACATCCAATTCTTGGCAACATGACTCTAATTCAAGCAATGGGATATTTTGTTCCAACTCTCCTTCTTGCATTAGGCAATGCTAACATGTATCAGAGATTTTTTTCTGCAAAAGATGAAAAAGAAGCCAAAAAATCAGTAATTGGATGGGTATTAGGTGTAATTTTACTCGGTGTAACACTTCAAAGTTTAGCAGTTGTTGGAAGTAGTTATTTCAAAGGTTTAAGCGCAACAGAAGCAGGAAAAATCATTTTATTAGTTGCATATAAAGGGGTGCCAGTTGTTGTTGGGTGTTTGTTAATGGCTGCCATAATTGCAATCATTATTTCAACAGCAAATAGTTTTCTCCTCGTCCCAGCAACCAATGTAATGCGTGATATTTATCAGAGATTTATTAATCCTGCTATTCCCGATAAGAAGATAGTTTTATATTCCAGAATTGCGGTGATTATTCTTGGCATTATTTCCTATTCGCTAATTTCCTTTTTTCCAAGAATCTTGGATGCTGCTTATGCAGCTTATACAGTATATGGAGCAGGCATTACACCAGCACTGATTGCTGTTTTTTTCTGGAAAAGGGCTACGCCTCTGGGAGGTGCTCTTTCTATTTTTGCTGGTATGACAGTAACAGTAATTTGGGAAATTATGAATAAAATACAAGGTCACCTTCCCCTTGGAGTTCCTGCTGTCTATCCTGCTCTCTTATGCTCGATTTTAACTCTCGTAATTGTAAGTTTATTAACATCTCTGCCTCCTGAAGAAAAATTAAGTAAATTTTTTGCAAAAAATGAGTAAAATTCGATTAATCTTTCTTATATGTTTGATTTTTCTTATATCCTTCTGTGCCCAAAAAGTATATTTCCCTCCTGAAAAAATTCAGACAGGTCTTGCTTCATGGTATGGACCAGGATTTCATGGAAAGAGAACTGCAAGTGGTGAGATATTTAACATGTATGAACTCACAGCTGCTCATCGAACTTTTCCAATTGGGAGTTATGTAATGGTGACCAATTTAGAAAATGGGAAATCAGTTTGCGTTAGGATAAATGATAGAGGACCCTTTGTTAGAGGTAGAATAATTGACCTTTCATATGCAGCTGCAAGGCTGATAGACTTAATTGGACCAGGAGTGGCTCCTGTGAGAGTTGAGTTCCTTTCTTACGAGAAACCTGTTTATAAAAAAATGACTTATAAAAAAATAAGAAGAGGAAAAATTATAGCAATTCAGGTTGGTGCTTTTATAGAAAAGGAAAATGCTATAAATTTGAAAAGAGTTCTTTCGAAAAAATATAAAAGTGTTTATATAGAAATATTTAAAACTAAATTAGCAAAATATTACCGTGTGAGAATTAAGGTTAAAAACGAAAGAGAAGCTTACTTTATAGCTGAAAGTCTCGCTAAAGATGGTTATTCAGTTTACTTTGTAAGGGATGGCTAAAAAAATTTTATTTTTCTTTATTTTAAATTTAAGCTTTGTAATATTAATTTTATCAATGGAGTCAAAAATGAAAACAGGAATTGTAAAAAGTGATGAATATATAAAAC